>NZ_WWFG01000004.1 GCF_026127265.1 Nostoc sp. KVJ3 | reverse complement strand
GCAAGAAGTCGTTAAACAACTTGTAAAATCGCAACAGCCAGCTGATAAGTTAGTGCGGCTGATCAAAAAAGCTATTGATCAATCAATTAAAAGTGAACCAGTATTGCAAAATTTCTTAACCTGGGTTTTTAAAAAATCAGGCTCTATCCAAGCAAACTATAAAACCAGTAGCGATTCGAGCCTTTATTTTGCCCTGGAGTACTTCTATACTCGTGACCTTGCCCAAGACTTTGCATCTGACCCCATTTTTGTACTCGATATTGCCCTTCAATTTGACATTGCTGATGATATTTATCCAAGCTTAACCTTGGTCTTTCCAATAACTTTTACTTCAATCACAATCTTAATCTTATTGCTGAGTACAACTCCACTATATTTGATGACCTCACTATTACCCTTCATCTTATTAGTACCTTGATTAATTATCACAGCCGTGGTCGTACCCATACTCATGACCTTGAAGGTTTAAACTACGAGCAAGCCTATAATTTGGGCTTTTACGAAAATTTTCAAGAAGACCTTTTCAACGAACTTGAACAAGAACTTAACCTTGACCTTATCGATGGCTTAGATAATAACCTAGCATTGGATTGCAAGAATCTCTTTAATCGTACTGCTATGAATGCTTTTAACCATACACAAGCAGAAAAGCTAGACCAACTAGAGCAAGCACTGTCTACACCCCGTATTGCAGATTTGGAGTTCCCGCAATGGCAGACGTATGGTAATCAGTGGGTTAAAGAACTTCGTCAATTGATAATAAAGCATTGTGATATTGGTCATGATTGGCAATTCAGCTATGCACAAAAAAAACAACTCCAACACTATTACGATGTCAACAAATTTCTCGTCGACTTGATAAATATTCAGGGGGCTGTCAGTGACACTACCTGCATCGAAATTGAAAACACCCTGCTGCTTCCTTGGAAGAACTTCAACGGCGTTTTAATTTACAGTTGCAATCTTTTTAACTGGGGTTAAAAATCTTGTTGAGTAATTGTAAATAGACCTTTCCGAAATATTATCGTTTAGCTTGGCTTGACTCAGGCAATCACGAAGGCTTCGCAAAAATGGGCATCTCGGTTCCCAAATTCCGTCAACACAGTGACAATCCCATTCTTCAAGTTGAAGTTAGTCATCTCCCCAGCAAACTTGATGCTACCATTGCTCCCTCGAACCTCAACTTGACAACCAACAAACCCTGCGATGTCCCCGCCGTCTTTTTCAATCTGCAACAGTGAGTATGAGAACTCAGACTCAGCTTTTACCGAAACAGTATCGGATGCAATTGGCGCGGCGATCGCTGCCTGATCCTCAGTTGGCATACCCGCACCACTTTCTAGTTGATCCGCACCATTTCCGCAGGACTCACCGCAGCAGTTTTCCTTATCCTGCAAGGGTTCCGCATCACCGCACCAGTTGAGGTGGCATATTCTTCTTTTTCCATTGGGATAGGAAGCGATTGAATTTTCATTTCTGACTCTTCAATGTTATTTTCATGTAAATCTGAAAAAGTGGTGCGGGTGGTGCGGAAGTCCTGATTTTGCGAGGTTTCTGGTGCGGAAAGTGGTGCGGAAGTGGTGCGGGTTTCGTCTAATGTGGTGCGGGTAACTTCCAAAATGCCAATGCCTTTGAGTACTGGAATGTTTCTTTTAGCAATGTCACAGTACCTAGTTCCCTTGACAGCCTTGGGGAAGAGTTGAGAGATGCGTGGGATTATTTGATTGATGCCCTTCACGTTTTTATCGCTGGGACGAACTTGGTCGATCCACGTTCTGCGGTTGCCCTCATCTATGGTCAGCGTTCCATTATGGATATAGTGCTGTTCCAGCATTGACCATAAAGCCCGTGCGGTAATTTCCCCATCAGGCACATAACCTATATTTGCGCTTAAGATGAAGTCAAAAAGATGATTATTCTCTCTCTGAAGGTTGTGGAAAGCGTCGGTTGTGCATTCATAATTGATACCTGACTCTACAAGGTTGCTGAGAGCTTTTAGCATTCTATTTAGGAATGCTGGGGCAACATGCGTTCTAATAAACTCTGGATCGTAGCGAAATCGGGGGTCGCCTTTTATCTCGTTTGGATTATTTGGCGAAGGATTATCTACAAAGGTTTTTCCTGAATTCTAAAATTGCAATCCTATCTTTGATTGCTTGTATTACGCCTTGAAATGCGGGAGTCTCGTTTAAGTTGAAAATACCTATTGCGTTAGAAGAGAATTCTATATGGTCTTTCCCTTTCTGTTCGCAATGTAGTGTATCTCCAGTGACAAATAATTTAAAACTTTGAAGTCTATCAATCCTAGATGTTTGTGGGTTTTCAGAAGCCCAGTTAACTCGACTATATATAAGTGGGCTAGTCCGAATTTTCTGCCTTCGTCATAAGATTGAAAGTCACCCAAAGAAACAGAAGTTAATCCGTTTTTCCCATAAATGGTTGATACACATTCGCGCAGAGCATCTTTACCATTAGAACCAAGACCAATTGCAAACATTGCTTTTACCTCTCTGCCTCTAAATTTTCTAACAGTTTGAAGGTCAAGGGATGCAGCAATATTTCTCAGAAATATTTCTTGTTGTGGCTTGTCTAAGCAAGCTAAAAGTTGCTCACAATATGTATCGTCAGCCGACGGGTCATATTCAATTAACGGTTCATAAATGAAGTAGTCCTGGGGCGTATGCGGGTCTAATCTTATTGTAAAATCCCTGCCTTCCCACTCAACCCTGACTATCCCATTAGTGCAATTTACGCCAGGAGGATTGATTAGTTCTGGGTCAATTTCTGTCCCCATTTTTACCCATTCCAAAACCTTCTTGACTGAACTAGGTGAAGCATAGGGACAAGACTTTTTACCCTGTTCGTTCTCGACCACAAAGGAATTGCAAAAGTCGTAGATTCTTTTGCGTTCTGTGGAATCTGGGGAGTGTTTATAATGATTGCCAGTGTGGTAGTAAAGCTTATCAGCAGCACAAATCCAGTTCTTATCGCCGTAGAGAGCTTGAAAAGCTTGCTGGGTAAAGGCTACAACCGGATTTTGGTCGTCATCATCACTTACATTTACCTGTGCTTGTTGCGATCGCTGCGCTACGGCCGCGTGAATCTCCTGCTCTAACCGACGGATAAATTCTGGTGTTTCCATCTGCCCAAGATTTCTTTGATATCACTTGATTTATATGGTAAATCAGGGCAGATGTCGTGAGGGTTTATTCCAATAAATGCAATTCCCACTTCGGCTGCACACTCCTGGCAGGTCTGGAGTTTCTTTAAGCCAGTGTCGTCGGCATCGTGCAGAAAAACGATTAATCCTATGCCTGAATCTTTTAGAAGTTGATATTCTGGGGTGATAGTCTTTTTATCCCATCCACTACCCTGAAACGTAATCCCAGCAAGACCATGCTCCCGACCAACTTCTACGCATCCCTCGCCTTCATGCTGGAGTAGTGCCGGGGTGACATTCACTGATTTACTAGCGGCGATCGCTTCATCAATGCGGTAAGCTTTCCAGGGTTCATCCCCTTTTCTCATCTCTGGAGTGCCATCTGGAAGCCTGTGCCATTGGCGGAAGGATTTATCTTTTCCCTTCTCTTTGATATAATCCGCCCATTCATAGCGAATTACCCATTGGGTTTGTGAGTAAGGGTAGATTGTTTGTGTTGCATTCCCTGGTATTCCCTTTGGTAGCTTGCAAGTTTATGTTTTGAGTTTGGGGTATGTCAGTCGCCGCTTGGGTCAACATCACCAGTGCTAATTCACCATCTGGAATTGGTGCTGGTTTAGGCAAGATTCTCTTGGGCTTCGCAGCCAAACGGTTTAGGGATGGAGTGTAATTAGCCCCTGCCCTTTCTGCCACCACTTCAGCCCAGGGTTTAATTGCCTCTCTGATGTCCTTACACTCACAATTATTGAAGCATCTGTACTTCCCGGTTTCTGGGACAATAGATAAGTCATTACCGCCACAAACTGGACAAATAAACTTATTTTTAGCTTTGGACGGTGAGAGCTGATCTTGAAAATTTCGGATGTCGAATTTTTCAAATGCCTGTTGAGTTCTTGAGGCATTAGTTTTTTTTGGTGTATCTTCAAGGCGTTTATTTTCTACACTGGCAGTTTTGGTATTGCGTGCTGCTAACTCTTGCTTAATTGGGGCAGATTGTGCTATTTTAGGCGGCTCAGAAATATTCGGGGTTGCGCCATGATCTAACAGTCCGGGCGCACTTTGCATTTCTAGCGTATTCATTTGTACTACTCCATGTATTTTTTGTGTGTTTCTGGAGTAGTTCTTTGCCGTTATCGCCGCGTTCTGTTACGTTAGAAGGTGAACAATATTAAAAATTAATCTGGTTGTAGTTTTTGTTGACTACTCGTGAACGACCGTAAATCGTTCTTGGTGTTCGCCTCATCATCTAACAGAGCGCACCCGAAGCAGCAAGAGCTACTCCTTTTTTTTTGTACCCAAGCATTCAATCTGCTTGGGAATTTTTGTTTTTTAACCAGTTCTTAAGCATTTTCTTGATTGATTGTACTGCGTCCTGCTCTACATATAAGATGCGATTACTATCTAAGACAAAGTAAACAGCTAGGCATTCTGGTAGAAACTTGTGGTCAGATAGTGGCAATGGAGGAAGGGAAAGAGGGTCAATCATTACTTATCGCCCCCAGACTGCTTATCTCTCTCTATCGCATCAAGAATAATCCTCTCGACAAGATTGCTAAGTGTTCTACCCTCCTTTGCTGCCCACAATCTTAAGTACTGCTTCGTTTCTGTCTCACAAGTGAAGTTTATCTTCTCTGTTCTCACGTCATCTTCGGTCATGTTCTCCCTTCTCAAGATATATCCTTTTGCTGATATTTTTACAGTTCTCATCTTCTCATCTCTTGCTAACTTCTCATATTATATGCTAAGTTGAGAAGTGTAAGGCATAAACCCACAAGTGGCGAAGATAACCACGGATGGAAGCGGATAACAGACCCCGCAAGACGGATAGAACAGTAACCGCAGATATCCAAAGCTTTTTCACCACAAAGGTTTTACGAAAAATTGAAACAAATTTAAGGACTTCAATCAGATGGTAGATTTGGCATCAAGTCCCACATTAGGGACATTAGCCCCATCGTTGACCCCTGCTTCTTGGATTGTGGCAACGGGTATTCTAAACTACATTTTCCCCAAGGAGAGATACTTATTCCCTCCTACTTTAAACAAGTCATTGAAACGGACTCTAACGACTACGAAAGCTTAGGCAACGGTGCGGTAGTCGAATATCTTCAAGGCGAACGCTCTGATCTATCTGGCTCTAAGTGGTTGATTGGAGAGACTGCCGAAATTTACTGTAAGCAGTCATTTGGGCGCATTGTTGATGACTTTAGAAACAAGATTACTTATGGCTGCAAATGCTCTTAGGTGCAATTGCTCAAACTCCTAGACAGCAGAGCTATAACTTGTTTTTAGTCGCTTCATTGCATGACTCTCAAGCCTTTGCCCATGATCTAAAGAAAGCCTTGCAAGGTAAGCACATCGTCAAGTTTGATGGCAAAGACATTGTAAACGTTGATATCACCTGTCAAATAACAGAGGAAGGTGTAGGAGCATTGTTAGTTTCCCGCGCTCCTGGTCAGCAGAAAGTCGCGCTCATTGACCTGGGGCATGGAACTACTATCACCTCAATATTTGAAGGCAACAAACTATTACAAAATAGTCGCAAGATTGACACAGTAGGCGTTCACCATCTTTGTGAGACGATAGCGAATAACCTCCAAACCCGTCGCCACCTTGGTAAACCAGCTAACCCTCATCTGATCCGAGAGGGGATGAGCAAGAACTTTGTTTATGGAACCACCAATTGGGAGTTTTCAAGCATTTACTCATCGGAACTCAAGGGATGGCTTGCATCTTGTTTAGTGCCTGCGTGAAGCATTTGCAATCCCGCGCTGATGACCTGGATGCTATTTACCTTGTGGGTGGCGGTGCAATGCTGCCATCAGTTAGTGCAATCGCATTAGGCAAGGAATAGCACAGATTCTAATTCCCAGACTGCTAATGCAATTGGGTTACTGAAATTAGCTGTTGCATCACTAAAGAAGGTTTAATTCATGGCGAAAGATAACCGGGTTTGCATCCCCAAAGATTTGATTGACCCCGTAAAGGCTGAGGCGGAAAAACTGCTTCTCACCGATGACCTGACCTCTGCTGTGACTTGGATTTTAAGGGCTTACTTTCGAGATAAAAATTCACTTTGCTGTCAGCACAAGCAACAACCTGCTCTAACTGACCAGTCCCAACCCGACAGCTTAAGTAACTTTGAGGATTTGTTCGTAGCGTAACCATGAAAATCAACAAAACACTTGGATTCTCTGTTGCTGCCCTTGGCTTTCTAGCCCTCGGCTATTTCGGAGTGCAGTATTTCGGCCGTAACAATATGTTCACCATTGCCGCAGCCGTGGGTGGTGCAGGGGCCATCAGCTATGTACTTCAAAAGCCGAGTCAGCCAGAAGCCCCAGCCGCACCAATCAAAACCCAAAGGAGAAGAAACAAGTCATGAGCGACCAAGAAACCATGCAGACACAGCCATCGCTAACAACAACCGAAATTATGACCATCATCCTCGGTTGTGAACAGACTTTAAGGTTCGTGCAAGCATCTCCCAATTACAAACAAATTGAAGCGTCCGAACGGTTCAGTACATCGAATGACCTAAAAATAGGTGATGCAGTGCAAGCTTGATGGAGATTCACGAAGCCATCCTAATATCGAGTTCTACTCTCAAGTTTGAGGAACTTATGTTAGAAACGACAACCTTAGTGCGTAACCATTTGTATGAATTTCGAGGTCAACAACTCCGCTACAGCCATCGGTCTAATTGTCGAGTCAATGCCCCTTTCATATTCAATGACTCGAAAGGCAGACGCAAAGAATTAAGCCAAAACCAAGTGCAGAGGGAGGTTTTTGAACTTGTTGAGTTTTGTGAGAACTGATGATGAAGCGATTGCCCCGACCGACCAAAGTAAGTGCAATCGCCTCATCCGAAAGTGCATCAAGTACACATCGTTACAAGGATTCTAACAAATGACACTTGACTACAAAAATCCTAATGATTGGGGCAAATCGCCTCTGACCGACTCCGCCCTGAGAAAGCAGCAATTCAAAGTAGAAAATCCTGAACAATGGGCAGCAATGATTTCGGCAGATATTGAGGCACTTTCCACACCATTGGAAGAGAGTGAAGATTACCCACCTTTCACCGGAACGGAATTTCTAGCGACTCATTCAACCATTGATGACCATCCATACTCTGCTGCATTTGGTCAATTCTTGGGCAATGGGATTGACCCTGATATTGCAAATATATTGGCGTTTGGCTCCAACCGATTTGATTTAATTTCTGATGATTTTGACGACCCAGTAAGGCAATTAGCAACGAGAATTTATAGCCGATTTGAAGAGATGGGTTACTGGGATGAATTGCCCCAAGAGTCAAGTAATATCGACTACGACAACATACCTTATTAGGAGTGTCAGCAATGGACTTTGCAATACGTAATCCGGTAGTTGGTCATGCAAGCCATATTGACGAAAAGGCACAATCTTGGGGAGGGTTTGAGTCTGATATATTGGGCTATCTCTCCGATATAAATAAGCTAGAACAGTTTGCGGATTACGCCAATAATGCCCAAGAATTATCTGACAGATTAGAACCATTCTCGACAACGCCAAGGTCGTCTTTGAGGCGATGGAGAAGTTGACCAAAGGCAAGTAACTTGGACTGAACTTCGTAAACAATACGGCTCTCATGTAGCAGGTGCTATCGCCAAAATTCGCAAACTAAACGCTGAATTTGACAGCGAGATGAGTAAGATAGATGCCCAAGATAGAGCCGACTTGTTGCGAATTGACCAAAAACGTAAGCACGGACTAACCGAAGTTGCTACACAATTACACCACGACTTACAAGCAGAATTGTGGAGACATGAAAACAAAATTAGTGGGATAGAAAATAGACAAACTGTGCAAGCCGAAAGGCAAGCAATCACAACAGGACTGAGAGAGAAACGTCAACAACTTTTAGCCCGTGCGAGGTTTGGATCAAGAGCATTAGAGCCGAATCAAACGCCCCAGGAAGTGATACCAATTCAATCCCAAAATCATGCACCATCTTCTAGTGTTTCAGCAACAGGAACAGTGAGAGGTTGGGGTGCAATGTTGGGTAACTTGTGGCAGAAGTTAGGCGATAGATAACTATTAGTTAAAAGGATAAGGCTGATGCTAGTAAGGAAACGAAATGAAGATCCTCATAGCGTCAGCCCTTTTTTGCATGAAGGGCTGGCACAAACACCACAATCAACTAAGCAGCATCAACAACCCGAACAGTTACCACCACTCCAGAAAATAACCGAGGTAGAACATTTAGACGTGCTGGTAATGCTTGTGAAATTGTCGCTGGCAGTTGTCTAAATAGTGCAGTGATTTTTACTTTTCATCTGTTGCAAGTTCACCCAGTTGGAATGTTCTTAGCTGTGGGTACTGCACACCTCTACTTTACTGCCACTGCAACAGGTGAAGGCTTCAATAATTTCGTCACTAATTTAATGACTGGTTGCAGTGCATCACTGGCTTTATTGTGTGCGCTCTCTGACCCGATTAGTGAATGGAATGAAGCGAGAACTTCTACTATTACTGCTAATACTTCAATTGAGTCGGTTTATAAACCAAAAACTGCTGAATCTTCAAGTTGGATGGATGGTGCAGGAGTGGGCATATTTCTAGCGATATTAATGTTTTTCTATTTGGTAGTAGGAGAGGTAAATGAACTATCTATCTGAGAAACATAAACAGTTATCCGAGTCACAGCAATCGGGTTTAATGTTGTGGTTTGGTCGCTACCGATGGACAAGAAAGCTGTCGCAATTGGGCTGAGTTTAACTGTGGGAATTAGCTCGGCAGCAATGGCTTGGCAAGGAACCAGCAGCGATCGGATCTACTTCTGCATCAAAACCCCTTCAAAAACATTGGTGTGTCGGGATAAAGATAACCGACCGTTTCGCATGACCCCTTCTACTGGCAAGAATGGAAACTGTCTGGAATGCCCCTCAAGTAGTGCGTGACCCAGCAATGGGCGTTAACGGACTCGTGAAAGCGACTAACCCATATAAACCGTTTTGGGCGTTTGGGGGATTCCTGGGGTTTTGCGCTAGCTGGGTGGATGCTGCGGCACTGCCAATCGGAAGAGAAGCAGAGAGCAGTTTTTGAAGACATTGCCCAAAAACGGGATGCTGCAAAAGCAGAAATGGCCGCACGTTCCGAGTTGTTGGAGAGTTACCGAGATGTTGCGATCGCAGAAGTCCAACTACAAGCCGACTTGGATTTAATCGCTAATGATCGCACTGTTGATATCACCAAAGCGAGATTTACGCCCACACTGAGATTGAAGTTACCCAGATGGAGGCAACTGACGCAATCTTTGAGGCGCAGACGGCTGGGATGAGTGAAGAACAGAAGGCGGAGTATATTAAGCAGTTGCGAGAGATGAAAACGCCCTATCTACAAGGTAGCCAGACTCTACAGGGGACGATTGACCCCAACGATAAGGTTACTGGGGCAGACAGCCAAGCGATCGCTCCCACTGACAAATATCGCTGGATCAAAAACACTATCGGCTACCCACTTTAATCTTTGGTGGCATGGGTGCTGGTAAATCCTGGACTACCAGAGAGATTATCTGGAAGAAAGTACAAGCTGGGTGGAACATCGTAGCGCTTGACCCGCACGGCACACAGGTCGAGTGGCGAGGTGTGCGGCTGATTACTGGCTACAAAGAAATAGCCGAATTCATGCAATGGTACATGGATGAAATGCGCCAGCGCTATGAAGATTACCGCAAGAGTGGCATGACTGAAGAACAGTGGACAGAACGGTTAAGAAATAGCGGCAAGATGCTATCAGTTATCTGTGAAGAATTTACGACATGGACAGATAACATAATTGAGCCAATGCCGGACGATTGTGAGGATGAAAAATGGAAGCCCGACCCTGATTTTATTGGTAAATGGTTTCGGTGTGCCATGACCGAATCTCGCAAACAATTGATGATTCCTTTGTTTGTAGCTCACGACCGCACAATGGAGATTTTAGCCAAAGCTAAAGGACTATCAAAACTTCGGGATGCTGCATTGTTGGAAGTAGAACTAATTGCAACTATTGACCCAATCACCACAGAAGCAAAAGCCAGTGGTAGAGGTAGGATTAAGCTACCTGGGCATGGGCAATGGATTGATATTGAACTGCCTAAGCTCGACCACAAGCGAATTGATTTTCGGCTTGATAGCCCAGTGCCACAGGCAGGAGAAAGCCCAACTCAACCCCAACTTTCCACCGATCACAAAACAGCAGAGCGCATCTGGCAACTCGAATTTAATTTAGAGAAGCCCCCAGCAGACTCTAGCCCAACCCAATCACTAACACCCATTGCCCAATCGTTGCTGCAATTCCTCCAGCGCACTTCTCGAACATCGGCAGTCATACAGGAGATACAGCCCAACTTTAAGGTAAAAGGTCAACGGTTTTAGTTCGGAGGAGTTGAAGCGACTGTTTAATGAGTTGGTTGAGAACAGTCTGGCCGTCTGGCTAGATGCTAATACCATCGAAATCAGCGATTTTCAGACAGACGGACAGAACGGACAGAATTAGACAGAATCCTTATGCAGCAATGGACAGAGCAGACAGACATTTAGACAGAGTTAAGACAGGAGACATTAGCCCTTGGTAAATCACCAGGGGTTTTATTGTTAGCGCTCACCCTTAGACAATTCCCTGATAAATGCGTCAATCGCCTTGCCTCTGCCGACTGCCGCCCCATCTCAGGCAAGTTAAGGGTACGCTCACATATCGCTTCATAGTCTGGCTTAAGTTCCTGCCCAAGAGATTCGCCCTTTACAAGAGTTGCTGTGAATTCCCCAATTGCTCGTCTACCTCTTGCCTAAAGTCGGCGTTCGCTCCCGTCGTAGCGAGGGTGTTTATGACTTGCAATTTCCATTAAATTTTTCTCTTAAAAATAGTCAATCAACTTAAAGCGTTAAAATTCTGGAATTGTTCATGGTATATCTGTATCCAAAAAGCAGTTTATATACAGCACCCAGCCATGCCCCAAGACTTCTCCGGTCGAAATCTCCAAGGACGCAACTTCAAAGGGAGGAAAGACCTTGCGGGTGCGAACTTTAGCTATACAGATATTCGCAGTGCAGATTTTACAGGGGCGAATCTAACAGGTGCAAACTTTAGCCGTTGGAGTTATAGAACTAAAATTATGAACAAACCACTACCTTATAATTATGATAAATAACAGTCTGATACAAAACTATTTCTGAATTCTCTAAAATTATATTATTAATTATCTGAAAATTTTGTCAATGAATAATGAATTATTAATTTTAATTAAGAGCATTGAAAGAAATTGTCATAGTCAAGAAATCAAACTATCTGATATATTAAGGCAATGTAAATCTTTAGGATATAAATTAAATTATATCCCTCTGAAAACATGGGTCAATTACGAGTTAATTGGATATCCAGAAGATATAGAATTACCACAATATAGAATTATAGATAACGTACCTTTGTTTGGAGACTTGATCGGTAATCATTTTGGAAATATTGTAACTATCAAAAAAACTCCTATAGAAGTTGACCCAAGGATTTTAAAAGAGCATATAGAAATTTTACACAGATTTCCTTTTCGTAATAATGTAGCTAACTTACAATCAATGATTGATTCAGCAAATAACCAGGTACTACGTTTTCCCTTACCACAATCAATATTACCTTATTTAGAAACTGGTTATTCTGACACCTCCTTAGTCATTGCCTATAGAATTATTAGTGTCAATTTAATTGCCGGAATTTTAGATACTATAAAAACTAGAATATTAGATTTTACTCTAGAAATTCAGGATCTCCAATTAGATTTAGAATATGATAATTCAAATACAATCGACAGTATTTTTAAGGAATTTATTCTAAAAAGTCCTAACATCTATTATATAAATACAATACATAGTGTAGGTTCCATGAATCAAAATCCAGGTAACTTCTCAGTTGGTGGTTCAGTAAGCGGCAACGTCAACAACGTTCAAGGCGATAACAACCGCGCAGTGCAAGGAGATAATAATCAGGCTGTCCTTGGTGACAATAATCAAGTAACACAACAAAATCAAGTGGGGGCAGATACCGGAGAATCACTAACTAAAGAGGATGTTGTCAAGTTACTGGCACAATTAGAAACTTTAATTCAAGGTGCAGAACTCCCAGCCGACACTAAAGAAGAAGTAATTGAAGACTTGAGTGCAGCTAAGAAAGCCACAGATAAAGAAGAACCAAATAAGCAACGAGCATTAGAGCGTTTGGGAACTGTGGCAGAAACACTTGAAAAAACAAGTAAGGGCGTGGAAGCTGGTCAGAAAGTCTGGACAATAGCCAAGCCGATTATTGTGAAAGTTGCAACTTGGTTAGGTGTTGCTGCTGGTTCTCACCTGTTGGGATTGTAGAACTGATTTATGAGCCAGCCGCCTGATAACTTTGAACAACAGCCTGATGTAAATTCAACGCAGCAGGCTGATAGTTCTATATCTCAAAATGTAGTTCAGGGGAATCAAAACCGAGCCGTTCAGGGTAATGATAACCAAGCTGTTCTGGGGGATGGTAATACAGTAGTTCAGGGTAATAACAACTTGATGTTCGTCATCAAGGAATTAATCTTTGGGCAGCAGACAACACCAGTAGGCAACCCTGAACGACCAAAGAATGAACGGATATTATTAGCCGCAGTCAAGGAAGAAGTTACAGCACGGTTAAGACAATCTCTACACAATGCTGTGCTGATTAATTTGGGTAAAGAATCACAACCGCAACAAGTAAAACGCCCTTGGGATGCTGAGATAAAAATTGGTTTAAAACCTGCTGTACCTCTCTCAGATACCACAACAATTTTAGAAGTTTTTGACTCACAAGAAATTGCAGGTAAACTGTTAATTTTAGGTGAACCAGGAGCAGGTAAAACAACCACGCAATTAGAACTAGCACGAGAATTAATTAAACGTGCCGAAGAACAACCAGATTATCCTGTTCCTATTTTACTTAACTTATCTTCATGGCAAAATAAGCGTCCGAAGCTGGAAAAATGGTTAATCTCAGAACTAAAATCAAAGTATGGTGTTCGACCTAGTATAAGTAAGCAATGGTTGGAATCCCGTCTGATTTTACCAATGCTAGATGGATTAGATGAGGTGTCACTGCATCAGCAACCATTCTGTGTTGAAGCAATTAACCAGTTTCTTAAAAATGAGAATAGACCCCCATATCTAGTAGTTTGTAGTCGAATTGAAAATTATAACGCATACACAAATCTACTCCTTCTTAATGGAGCAATTTCTTTGCATGGTTTTACTAACTCCCAAATTCAGCTTTTTCTTGAAAGAGTTGAACTAGATAACTTCTGGAATTTTCTTCATAACAACTCTGTTCTGCTAGAATTACTTAGCAATCCACTCTTGCTTAGTGTAACTATCTTAGTCTTTCCTCAGCTTTCAGAGAACGATTGGAAACAAATAACTTCTAGTGAAAATTTCAGGCAGAGACTACTGGATGCGTACATCCATCAAATGTTTACTCGCAGTCTTAAGCAAAGTTTATTTAAACAGGAATCTCTGCCTACGATTAAGGAAACTTGTTTAAAACTATGCTGGGTAGCTCAGAATATTCAATTGCAAGGTAGGTCTGACTTTTTAATTGAAGATATGCAGCCTGATCTATTAAGTAAGTCTTATCAGAAAGTATTGTATAGATTAATATTAGTAGTTTTATGCGGAATTATCGGACAATTTATAAGTTGGGTAATTATATTATTAGTAATAACCCTGAATTTAGCCTTCAATGATAAAAAAGATAATCAAAAACATCATATTAATTCTTTTGAAGATATTAAAAGTATAATTGAACAAGATATTAAACAAGCTGAAGAATATTTGAAAAGTGGAAATTCATCAAAATGGCTAGTCGCAATGTTAATCATCGCTTTTTGTGTAATAGCTACAGCTTCCTCTTCATGTAATAGTTTATTAGAATTTGCTAAAACGAATCTATTAGTTTTTATTTATATAAATGAAATACAATATTTTTGCAAAAATATTGACTTTATATTTAATTGTAGTGGATTTATTATAGGCGCTATGACTGGATTCAATATTGGTTTAAAAAGAATAGAGACTCTTGAATATTTAAAGTTTCCTTTGAAAAAGGAGGAGTTCAAGAGATTTGGGAATGGATTCATCAAAGGTTTTATTTATGGATTAAGCTCAGGTATATCTCGTGGAAGAGATATTGTATCTGGTTTTATTATCCTCGTATCAGCCATAGTATTGATTATTTCACTAATAATAGCAGCAAGCTCTGGATTTTGGTATTTGATACTAATAGCATTTCTAGTACCGATTTTGATATTAATCTTAGGTTTAGTGCTTGGGTTGGCTCTAGGTCTAGTGAGAGGGTTTATACTTGGTTTAATTCTAGGTTTACGAGTAGATGTAAATAGCAAGTTTTACCCAAATCAAGGAATTAAGGAATCTGCTAAAAACTCTATTTATATAGCTGTTATTTTGATAATTGCAATATGTATACCCTTTTTCTCAGATGCACTTGTTTCATGGATTCTTGCTGTGTACTTTCTACCAATTACTGACGGTTTCGGTGGACTTGCTTGTATTCAACATTTAGCATTACGTATTACTTTATGGCAAAGCGGCTACATCCCCTGGAACTACGCCCGTTTTCTCAACTACTGCACAGAGCGCCTATTTCTTCAACGTGTTGGTGGTCGCTATCGCTTCATCCACAAACTACTGCAAGACCACTTCGCCCAAATGGAGTTTAAACGAAATTAGAAGATACAACCAATTTACGAGGGGAAGGTTATAATCAAAACCTGTTAAAAAGTATAAGGAGATAAAGGAGATACCTCGAAGCGGGGCAATCACTATTCCCGGCGACAAGAAAGTTATTCCGAAGGCTTGAGCCGTTGAAATCTGGGCTGTTTCTACACCAAAGTGTAGACATGAAACTTTGAAACAAACGCCGATAATAAAATTTTTTGGCTATCTCCTAACCTTTCCTCAAATCAGCTATGGTTAACTGTTGTTTCTAATGTTAGACGATTATTTATCATAAAACTCTGCTAATTTTAAATAAAATTTTAATTATATAAACAATTCATTAATGATTATTTTTAGAAACGAAAAATATGTCTAAATCCAATGAAATATTAAATTTAATTAAGAATATTGAAATTAACTGTCATACTCAAGAGATAAGGTTAGCTGACATATTGAGGCAGTGCAAATCTTTAGCATATAAATTAAATTATTCTCCATTCAAAACCTGGGTTAATTATGAATTAACAGGTTATTCTGAGGGGATAGAATTGCCAGATTATAGAATTTTAGAATATGTACCTATATTTGGCGATTTACAAGGACTCCATTTTGGAAATATTGTATTTCTTAATCAAAGACCTCTAGGGATAAAATCGACTTTTCCAAGAGAACATATAGAGTCTTTACATACAAGACGTTTTTTTGAAAGTGTTGCTGCTTTACAAGCAATTATTGAATCATCTAATGGAGAATCAATTCCATTTAGTTTACCAATGTCGGTATATCCTCATCTAGAAACTTATACAAATGCATCGTTGGTACGTGCCTATAGATTAGTTAGCTTTGATGTGGTTGTAGGGATTTTAGACACTATAAAAACTAGAATATTAGATTTTACTCTAGAAATTCAGGATCTCCAATTAGATTTAGAATATGATAATTCAAATACCATAGACAGTATTTTTAAGGAATTTATTCTAAAAAGTCCTAACATCTATTATATAAATACAATACATAATGTAGGTTCTATGAATCAAAATCCAGGTAGCTTCTCAATTGATGGTTCTGTTAGTGGCAATGTCAATAACGTCCAAGGTGACGGCAACCGAGTAGTTCAAGGAGATACAACAATGGCTGGCGATCGCAATATCAACACAGGCGGCGGCAACTATAACGAGCGCATTGAACGCGATTATATCCAAGGTAATTACTACGCGGCTGGACAACCGCAGAGCCTTGCCCAAGCTGCTGCTGAGATTCAGCAATTGCTAAAACAGCTAGAGCAAACTTACCCTACCACCACTACATCACAGCAAATGGTAGTAGCGGCAGAAGCCATAAATCGCATTGAAAGCAACCCAACATTGAAAAAACGAGTAATAAATGCGGTTAAAGAAGGTGGCTTGGCTGCTTTTGAAAAAGCTATTGATAACCCAGCAGGCGCTTTTATTGTTGGTGCTATCAAAGGCTGGCAGGAAGTAGAGATAGAAGATTAAGGAAACTGAATTAACATACTTCTAAGTTCATAGTTTACCAACCCGCAGCTTCTAGGCTGAAAATTTAGCTCATGCAAAAATATGGAAGAGCCGAACCCGCCTGAAAACCGCAATATCAATACTGAAGGAGGTAATTATAACGAACGGATTGAAGGCGACTATATTCAAGGTAATGTTTTTCAAAATATTTTTAATATTCTAGGTGGTCAGCAGACAACACCAATAGGCAACCCTGCCAGACCCAAGAACGAGCGGTTACTATTAGCCGCAGTTAAGGAAGAAGTTACAGCACGGTTAAGGCAATCTCTACACAAGACCGTGCTGATTAATTTGGGTAAAGAGCCGCAACCCCAGCAGGTAAAAAGACCTTGGGATGCTGAGATAAAAATTGGCTTAAAGCCTGCTGAACCTCTCCCAGATACCACAACAATTTTAGAAGTTTTTGATTCTGAAGAAATTGCAGGTAAACTGTTAATTTTAGGTGCGCCAGGGGCAGGTAAAACAACCACACTATTAGAACTAGCACAAGCTTTAATCAAACGTGCGGAAGAACACCCTGATTATCCCGTTCCGGTTTTATTAAACTTATCCTCATGGAAAGATGACCGCCAATCTCTAACTGATTGGTTGGTGGCAGAACTGAAATCTAAACCTAGTAGTCTGCCAAGCCAACTTTGCTAGGTTAAATTCGGATATAAACGCTGCATTTTTCGGCGAGCGTCTTTGGTTTGAAAACCCCAATAGACACTAGCTTTTTGCTGATTACGTTGTTTCTCCCAAGCGGCAATCTCAGAAGTTAATGTTTCTGCATTAGGAATACGCCGTTCTAAACATTGGCGAGATAAAACAGATAATTCAATTTCTACTTGATTCAGCCAAGAAGCGTGTTTAGGAGTATAGTGAAACTCTAATTTTTGAATAATTCGACGTGCTTCTTCTGGTGGAAAAACTTCGTATAATGCACTGGGCGTATGAATATTCAAGTTATCAACTACTAAACGAATAACATCAGCATCTCGGTAACAAACATCTACTAAATTTTTCATCTGTTTAGCAAAATCGGCTTTAGTTCGACGTTCTGTAACTTCGATATGCCGCCAGCCTGCCAAGGGTTGAAAACATGCAAATAAATTTACTGTCCCCTTACGTTTATACTCAAAATCATAACGTTCAGGCTGCTCCGGCTCTGGTGGCAAAGGAAGCCTTACTTCTTCTACTAATTGGTATGGACGTTCATCAAAGCAGACTACAGGGCGTTTAGGATCATAAGGCTCATTGTATAGATCCAGCACATCTTCCATTCGGAAAACATATTCTGCGTTAACTTCAGGAATACACCATTGTTCTTTCAACCAAGGCTTGATTTCATTTTTTTTAAAGTTTGACGTACTGTTTCATCTGAGATTGAATCTATGATACCAACGTTCACTAAATGATCTGCTAATAATTGCATTGTCCAACGTACTCTTCCAACTGGTGGATTAGAACAAGCTGTTGCAATCAAAAATGCTTCTTGTTTTTCATCTAACTTTTTAGGTTTTGGTGGATGAACTTCATCCTTTAAAGCAAAATCTAACCCTCCAATGACGAATTTTTCTCGTATTCGTTGCACTGTTGCAACATGCGCTCTAACTATGCTAGCGATCGCTTGATCCGTTTCTCCTTCAGCAGCCATCAGAAGAATGTTTGCACGGGTTATGGTTCTTGCTTTGTGCTTACCTTTTTTAATTATTGCTTGTAGCTGAGAAACTTCATCTTCATTCAAGTCAACAATGTACTTTTTTGCCATATTACACCCCGTTTTTGGCTATTTTACCAATTAGAGGTTTTACTTAGCAAAGTTCCCTTGGTAGACTACTAGATATGGATTTGACAAAAAGATAGGGAAGCAGTGGGTAACAGAACAAGTTGTGCTGCCCCTTCTGGACGGATTGGATGAGGTGGCTCCAGAACGGCAGAATTTATGTGTTCGGCAGATCAATGGCTTTCTGGCTGGAGAATCTGCACCGCGCTATGCGGTGGTGTGTAGCCGGATTGAAGAGTACGAGAACTACAAGACTACTCTGCAATTAAACGGGGCGGTTTACTTGAAAGGGTTGAGCGATCAACAAATTCAGAACTACCTGACCAAGGTTAGACGGCAGGAGTTATGGGACTTGATCGCCCGCAGTCCCGAATTGTTAGCGTTCCTGCGTACCCCTTTGTTACTCAGTATAGCAGTACTTACCTACCCTCAAAACACAACGGAACAATGGCAGCAATTGCAGACCGCAAACGATCAACTTCAGTACTTGCTGGATGGGTATGTGGAGCAAATGTTGCATCGGCCGTTTGAGATTGAGAGCAGTCCCTATCGCAGGCGCATACCACCTACGCCCAGACAGACTCTTCACTGGTTAATCTGGCTGGCATGGCAAATGGAAAAGGTTAATCAAACAGAGTTTTTGATTAGGGAGATCCCCCCTTACATTGTGTTCTATATACTTCCGCTTGATCAACAAAAGAAGTATTGGGTGATTGTTGGACTAATTGGTGGGTTTGTAGGAGGGCTAGGTGTTGAGTTGATTTATGGGTGGATGCCTGGGTTGAGTGTTGGACTGATTTTAGGAATGGGTGTTGGACTGAGCGGTGGGCTGAATGCTAGACCGAATGGTGGACTGATTGCTTTGATGCGTCTCCCGATTTTGATGATGCGCTGCCTGTGTGTTCGACTGACAGATGGACTAGTGTGTTGGTTGTCTTTTGGGCTGATATTTGGGCTGGTTATGGGGCTGCCTCTTGGACTTTTTACAATGATGAATGGACTAATTTATGGGCTGCCTCTTCTTGGGATACCTTCATGGTCTTTTTTGGGGCTGTTTATAGGGCTGTTTGGAGGGCTGTTTGGAGGGCTGTCTTTGGGGCTATTATTCGGGGTGCAATTCCTGCTTGTTGGAATGCTTGGAATGAGTGACGATTATGCCCAACACTTTATGTTGCATCTTTTTCTTTACCAAAGCAAACTCATCCCCTGGAACTATGCCCGTTTCCTCGACTACTGCACCGAGCGATTATTCCTCCAGCGTGTTGGTGGTCGTTACCGCTTCATCCACAAACTGCTGCAAGACCACTTCGCTCAAATGGAGTTCAAACGGAAATAGGAAGATACAACTCTTTCACGAGGCGAAGGTTATAATCAAAACCTATTAACATTGAACGAAACGCCGATAATACTAATTTTCGGCTATCTGCTAGTCTTTTCTTAAATCAGCTAGGGTTCACTATTGTTTCTAACGCTAATTAAAATATGCAAAAAGTAATAGCAGAACTACCTCCGAAACAAGTAATCAATTTTTTATTACAACATTTCAAGAATACAAATTTGCAAAAGCCGGGTAATTTTCAACAAAATGGAACTGATTTTGGCTTTAAATCAAATGAGGATTTTTGGAAAGTGTTACTACGCGAACGTAATACTGCTTTTAAGTCTTTGATATTAGAAGGCTTTCGGATAGTTGATTGGTTTCCACGTACTCCCGGTTTATATCATACAGAAGATGCTTTCAGAGCAAGAATGGATGCTAAACATTACCTTCGTGAAGAAAAAGGCATTAAATTTTATAACCCACATGGTAAATTTCACATGATAGAAGGGGGGGTGGGTTCTGTAAGATTTAAGCCAGTGACAGTAGAAAATCAAGAATGTTTACTATGCACTGCGACTTCAGATAACTATTGTCATTCAGGTATACCGCTTGCTATTCCTGACAGGCTTGTAAGTAAAATTGATTTTGATGACTACAAATTGTATTTCAATATCATCGGCAAAGTTAAATTTTTACCCAATTTTTTAGAAAATCATTTTATACACATGAGCAGGATTCCACAAATATACGTTTTAGTTGATAACTTACAGGTGGTTTCTACAGATAGACTAGCAGAGCCAATCAAGATTACTCCAATGGTTTTTTTTACTAGTAACTCTTCCAGCCTTAACACTGATATAGAAAATGAATTGAACCAAAGAGTAACTTATGCCAATTGTAATGCTCATTCTAACGAAGAGCTAGATATAGCTTGTGATTGGATTAAATTTTATGTGAGTCAATATAGTGGAGTAATCATTACAAATTTTGATGAGCAACGCCCAGCATTTGTGATTTGAACCATATTTTGACCAAACGGACACGATACGCTTCACTCCGCACTAGACCAACATATAGGTTCTTGTCAGATTTTGGTGATCATTGAAAGTTACGCACTTTAAGGCAGATGGCAGAAGGCAGACGGCAGAAGGTTTTAAAACATTTTGTTATCTGGGCGTGGGACTTGTGACCTTTTGGGGCGATCGCTGACGGCTTTCAAGTGATGCAGATATTTTATAATCCAAGCAGAGCTTCAATTGTGGAAATTTTTCCTTTCTCCTTCCTTCTGCCCTCTGCCGTCTGCCTTCTGCCTTGTCTCAACCAAGATCACCAAAAGTTGCCAAGAACCAACATATACTTCAAAGTTATAAATGTAGTCCAAAAACGTCAAAACCTAATTCCAGGAGGCAACGTGGGTTTTATAGTTCATTTGTACGTGTTCTTGATCGAGAGCTTTTAAAACCAAGTATCGGGCGATCGCTTAATCACTGAATTTTCGACTAAACGTGTTTTTGAACCATATTGTGGACATTTTGAATCATATTTTGACCAAAAGTTTAAAATTTTCGACTAAATTAGTGTGTCTTGCTCGGCATTTTTTACCAAGTCTAAAAATAAAACTTTTGGTTGTATTATGGTTCACATTTAAAACACGCGGACATAATTTGATTCATAAAGTTAAGTTGTTGATTGGCTCAAAAGCTTGAAATTACGTTAACTTTCGGTCACTTTATGGTTCAAAATTTGGTCATGCAGGGGGTAAAATCACAGCATTTAAGGCAGCACCTTTTAGTCTACAAAATATTATGAATAGTAATTTATTTACTGATAAAAACATAATTAACATTATTAATTACGTTAAGAATATTAATACAAACGGCGGCAATTATAATGAATCTATTTTGGGGAATTATATTGAGGCTTTATCAACCGGGGGTATAGAAGCGAGTGTAGACAATTAGGCAAGTCACTCACCGCCTTATATGGTAATAGGTGCAGACTTGCAACGCTGGTATAACCTCGGAAGGCGATCAGACTTGAATAAGATGGTAAACTTGCAGTTATATGGATTAATTTACTACTTAGTAGTAAATCTAGTTTACTCAGGGTTACTCATACTATTTTTCCAATTTATTTCAATCTCTTTTTCTATTTGGTCAATAGCTCTCCCAATCGCAAAGTATATATTGCGCGAGCGTCTTGTATTACTATGTTCAAAAATAGATGAATTACTTCTTCTAATTCTATAAAGCCACCATTTAGATTGATCTAGAAATAAGTGAACAGTATATCCTCTATATAAGAGATCATATTCGCCATTCCCATTGGATTCAAATTGCTCTATATATGCTAAATTACTAAAATTATTTATCTTTTTAATTTGGTCATAAGTAATCCGAGTAATTGGATAAGATTCGTTACTTTGCTCATAATTTTTATTTAGCAAATCTATAAAAATTTTATTTAATAATTCTTCTACGCTAATATTTTCATCTACACCGAAACAAACTTTGACTTCTGGATGTTTGCGTAATTCTTCAGTTAATTCCTTTGCAAACTCTGATATTGCTTCTAAAGCATTTGAGCTTTGAGTTATACTTTGCGTTAAAATATCTCTAAATTCATCAAATGTATCAACAATATAGTTGGGGTTGATTTCTACTTCTCTGTTTCCAATAGTAATATTTTTAATATTGTTAGTTACAGAATCATCATCAACATAATCTCTTCCAATGGTTTCATTATAATTACCACCATTTGTATCAATTGTCCTTTTTTCTGTTGATATTATCTGCTTTGTCGGCACTAATCTAAATTGAGTTTTTTCTATAATTTTATTTCTTAACTCTAAAAATATTCCTGATAAAAATAAAGTTAATCCGAATATACTAAAAATAATATTTATTGTAAATACAGTATGAATTAATGCGAGTATTAATGATATACAAAACGAGCAAAATATTATAAATAATGATGATTGTTTCGATTTTTTTCTCAAAAAAATCATTTACATAACCACTAAATAGTGTAACAAGGATACTCGCAAATAATTATTAGTAAATATTTATACATAATTATTTGCAAGTTTTTACTAAAATGGATGTAATATAAATCACTATTTATCTGTGATTTCAGTCATTGAATACAAAATTAACTTTAAAAACTGACTCAACCAAAGGAATAGAAGCGAGTATAGACATTTTTGATAGCAATATTGATATCAAAAACTTGAATCCCTACCTCTCATAAACACGCGCTAGAACACCCTAACTCCGAACGATGGATAATGGTGTTCGCGCTTTGTTAACTCTCTGTTCATTTACCGTCAAATCACGTACAGAGATCGTCCGTGCTTACACTTTCATCTAATTTAATTTTTCTGAATCACCCTCAATCAATGTCAATTAGCTGACAAGAACTCGCCCCTGACCCACTCCCCCCTTGTTGCAAGATAGTGCGACAATAGGATTTTTCGCACCACTTAGAGTAATAAACACCTCTCTTCAACTAAGATGTTGAAATAGCATTAAACTTCCCAAACCTCTGCTGCTCTATCACCGATGACACCGATCCACCCTGAAAATCTGAGTGTTCTAGAAAACTCGCTGGCGTTGGCGATCGGAGAAGACTTTTCCTTAGAGAATGATCCTGATGTAATTCAGCAGCTGATTGGAGATAAGCGATCGCTGAACACCAAACGCGAATACCAAAAAGACCTGAAAGATTTCTTCCTGTTCATTGCCAAGAAAGAACCCAGCCGGGACTTAGTGTTAGAGTTCCTTCACCTGGAACAGCGTCACGCTGTAGCTGTGGTTCTCAAGTACAAGGCGCACCTCATCAAGAAAAAACTGGCAGAAGCTACGGTGAATCGTCGCCTCAGTGCTATCAAGTCAATGGTGGAGATGGGGCGACGGTTAGGGGTCTGCAATTTCTCCCTAGATGATGTCAAAGGTGAAAAAGTCGAAACCTACCGGGACACAATGGGCATTCCAGCCGAGGACTATGCCCTAGTCATAGCGTTGGTTGACCGCAGTACCCTTAAGGGCAAGCGCGATTATGCCATTATGCGGTTACTTTGGGATAATGGCTTGCGTCGTCAGGAGATAGTCAATCTAAATGTGCGTGACTTTAACGCCAAAGAGAAAACTCTTGCAATCCTGGGTAAAGGCAAGGGTAGCCAGAAGGATGTTCTTGACTTATCAGACAAAACTGCAACGGCGATCGCTGATTGGATTAAGGCAAGTAAGAAAAAACGGGGTAATGACCCGCTTTTTACGGTGCTGGCCTATCACAAGAATGGACACAGATTAACCGGGGAGGCAATCAGGCGACTGGTAGATGGGCTATGCAAGCAAGCCGGAATTACTAAGAAGATGTCACCCCATCGCATCCGCCACAGTGCGATTACTACAGTATTGGATTTGAACAATGGGAACTACCGTGCTACCCAGCGCTTTAGCAGACACGCCCAAGTGCAGACGGTTTTGAAATATGATGATAACCGCCAGCGCTTGCAAAAGCAGATGAGTGACTCAATATCAGAACTGATTTAGAAAAGACTTAAAAATCTTGAGCCGCCGGAGTTAAATTTTGACTATCTTTATTTTTTAGCACAATTAAGCCCGTTTTATTTAAACCCAACTTTCCAAAGAAAATTCTAGTACTTGTCGCATTCGCTCAAAGTCACTATCACATGAAACGAGAATCAATGAGTGACGTAAAGCTGTCGCAGCTATCCAGAGGTCATTTTCACTAATACCAATAGTAGTTAATTTAGTTGTTCTACGTTTACTTTTTTCTTTCGGCCCAAATTGCTTGATAATTTCTGATTTAAAATCACCGTAAATTTCTGTCGTTTCTTTGTCGATTCCATATAGGTTAATTCGGCGCAAAAACGCATTTATTTTGATTAAATTAGCGGCTTTTTGTTCTGAATTTTGCGCCATAAAGTGCAACTCACCAGCAACAATGACACTAGTTGCCAGTTGTACTTGACCAAGCGAACGCAAGTGATTGGCGACACTTGGCACACCTTCTATCAAGAAGGAACAGTGATTAGTATCAAGTAGATACATGATTAAAATTCTAGTGGCATACGACTAGAATGAACCAGTTGCAGGCATTCTCTAATATCGGAACCTGACCAACTTCCCACAAATTCTAATAAATCTTGGGCAGTGGAACCTGTTAAAGTATGCTCTGCTACAAGTGGTTCCTCTGGTTGGTTATTTGCAGATATGCCGATTTGTTGATGTTTGGTTTGTACAAACTGAACAAAGTCTAAAATTTCCTGTAATAGCGGTTCAGGTAATTTTTCTAGTTCTTGGGTAATCTGTTCTTTAATTGTCATTGTTCCCCCTGTGTTTACACAATTGTCAAGCCGGAAATTGCTTGATCAATCTTATCCATTAATTCAATTATCGCTAGCCTAAATCATCATCAAAGCTGAAACGGTTGTTTCGTAGTACTTACGAGCTACTTTGCCCCTGGTGACAACTTCTGTAACTTTACCCCGAATTGAAGAGAAATTAGGTTTGACGATTAACTTTACTATAGTGCTACCACCTGAGTTTAATCTAAACTATATAAACGATAAAAACTATATAAATAGTTTTAACTATTACTTTTTTGACGCTTAACGCCCAGTATTCCTAGAACCTCGTTGGTCAGGCTCTCTATTTCCGAAATGGCGGCTGAAGCCTTGTTGCCAAAATTATGGACTGTCTGACCGAACACGGCAGACTGGCGGTAAACTTGCCGATGCTGTATTTGCGTCTTAGCCAACAAAATCCCAAATTCTGGTAAGACTTCCAAACTTTCCTGCGCCAAGGTAGTTTTTGGCTGACACTGGTTCAAGACAAGCCGGGACTGCAAGGCATCATTAAAATCACTGACATTCTGGATAACCTGTCGAATACCAACCGCAGCCCACATATCCAATGGCGAAGGGATGATAGGCACTAGAGCTAGGTCTGCAATCAGCAACGCGCTTTGCGGGACAGGGGAATCAGCTGCTGGGGGGCAGTCGATAATGATGTAGTCGTAATCATCAATAAATTTTTTGACTTCGCGGTGGACTTTGTTACTGGCAGCACTCAGCCCTACTACGCCAGCAGGAAAGGGGGTTTCGTCAAGAGCGGAGGCAGCCCAACGTGTAGCTGTCCCTTGCGGATCTGCATCAACCACAAGGACTTTGTTGCTGCGCCGCGCAATCGCACCAGCAAGCTGCATACTAACAGTTGTCTTTCCTGAGCCACCCTTCTGGTTGACAACAGCAATGATTTTGGCTGTCATAATATTAACTGTTTAAATAGTTAAAACCGTTTATACCGTTTTAACTATTTATAGTTTTTATATGGGTAAAATGGTTGTTGCTATTGTTGCATAAAAAATGTCAGGAAAAATAGAATAAACTATATATATAGTTTTAATAATTTATATTGTTATAATAGTTTATCTACTTTTAGAGAAGTTTTTTCTCTTGCTAGAAAAACTATGACAAAAAAGAGCATGAAATCAGCTTTAACAAGTTCATTAAGGGCAGAAGACGAAGCTGTACGAAACCGTTTTCAGCAGGCGGAAAGCTTGTTAGAGGAGAAAACACAGCAGGCTTCTAGTCAGCCCAGAAACTTGCAGCAACCGCAGAAAGAAGATGCACTGCAACCAGAAAAGAAGGAGAAAGTGATTCGTGATAGTTTCACGCTACCGTCTGGAGATTATGAATTAATCGCAACAATTAGACAAAGATGCTTAAAGTCAGCAGTCAATGCCACAAAAAGCGAGGTCATTCGGGCTGGACTGCATATACTCCAGTCTTTATCTGACGAAGAATTGATACGAGCTATTGAGAGTTTAGAAAAGGTGAAAACAGGTAGACCAGCAGGAAATATATAAAATGTATATAGTATATAAACTATATATATAGTTAACGAGTAATCAAAAAGTAAGAATTGAATTTTCATTCCTTAGCTGAAAATCAATATAGACAAGGGTTTTAATAGACTCGACGTTTCTCCTTCTTGCGAAGCACTGCCTCTACTAAATAGCGGCGGGTCGAACAACATACCTGGAATCCAGAAAAATGTATTATAACCGTAATCTAAACATTACGAAATCTGGAAATTATAAAAGTGAGCAAGAAATGAGCAAGTTTTAGTCTGGAAAGTGAGTAGTAAGAGCAAATAAGCTGTGAAGCGCTTCGGTAATATCCGCAGTCTTTTTTGAAATCCAAATAAACTTGCTATTTCCACACCAACAGTAGGGGCTAAACACCTCAAGAAGGGCAACTATGAGAATAAATGCTCGGAGTATCACCTCTTTTATAGCAACTGAAGGCAGGTTACTCATAGAGAAAGCAGTCCAAAATATGGTATTTCTTTCCATCAAGCGATCGCTATATTGGACTAAAGCTACTCGTTTTTTTCGTCCCATAGTGGCATTTGTCGCTATTTTGCTCGTAGTCCTAATCTATGCAACCCCTAAAGCTTTGGCTTCAGACCACCAAGACACAACTTTTTTAGCCACTAAGCTGACTGCTGCGGATCTCACAGATTTGTTTGTGTTTGAGAGTCCCACAGACCCCAAAAATGTTGTCTTAGTGATGGATTTCGACCCTCTGATCGTTTCTGGTGAAAAAAGACCATTCGATCCAAATGTTCTTTATCAATTCAAGATTGATAACACTGGCGACAGTATTGAAGATGTCGTACTCCAATTCAATATAAATGGTCAAGGCTCACAGCAAACTGTCACAGTCCGCGGCCCATGTCGTCCAACCACAGTAGGAACAGAGTCAGCTTTGCTTCCAGTCAGTTGGACAGGGCAACTCAACCAAACATTCGCCGCATATAACGGCATGAAGTTCTTTGTTGGGACACGCAAAGACCCGTTCTTTTTCGATTTGGAACAGTTCTTTAAAATCATCCCGGATCGGAACTATAGCCTTCAGCCTAATCCCAGTCCTCCCTTCCAAGTTCTTTCCTTTAGACCACCTGGACAAGCAAAAGACACTCTGGCCCCATTCAATGTCCACTCAATTATTGTCGAGCTACCCAGGAAACTGCTTGGTAAAGGCAAGATTGGTGCTTGGATGACAACTAGTGTTAAAACTCCTAGACTCAGAAACGGGAATTTTGCTCAGATTGAGCGGTTAGCAGTTCCAGCCCTGAATGAACTTTTTATGGACTTTAAGGCTCATAATAATAGTAATCTTCAGACACCAACTAAAGACGCTAGCAATCAATCCCAATTCATTCAAGCCTTTGTCAAAGCGATCGGTAGACCTCAAGGTATAGCCGATGCAGTGATCTCAGTGGCGATTCCTGATGTGATCCAAGCCGACCTTTCTAAACCTAGCGGTAGTTATTTTGGGACTCAGTTAGGCAAAAATTTTGGTGGTAGAAGACCAAAAGATGACGTAATTGATGTGACTGCATCTGTTGTCTTTGGTAATGCAGTTACAGGCATTTCTACAGGCCAAATTCCGGGGCTGACTAGCGATAATGTTGCGCCTAATAATGCTAACTTTCTTTCTGAGTTCCCTTATTTAGGTAATCCTTTGTAAGGTTTATGCATCTAAAAATACTATGGGTGTTAGTGCTGACTAGCCTACTGGTTTTACTAAGACCCTGTGATACACAAGCGCTAAGTTTAGGCTACACCAATGGTAAGTTAGGCACATATTCCTCTGCTGTGCAACTGCTGACTGTAAATTCCAGGCAGATATTACCAGGAAAGCAGTCAGATTTAGTCTTCCCCGATTATTTACAGCGATCGCATATTATCAGCGTCTATGAGGAGAAAGTTGCCCAATCTCCCGATTCCTCAATATTTCTACGTTTGTTAGCCGATCAATATTTGAGGCGTTTTCGAGAAATTGGAGATATAGACGATGTGTTACGAGCAGAACAAGCGGCACGTAGATCCCTGACACTACAGCCGCGCCATAATGACGTTTCTTCCATGCTCCTAGCATCAGCTTTACTATCTCAACATCAGTTTCGGTCAGCTTTAGATGTATTAAATAATTCATCTGTTGATAATCCCAATATTGTCTCGCTTAGGGCATCCATTCAGATGGAGTTGGGTGACTATGAAACAACTCATCAACTCTTGCAAAACCTTGCACAGGAGGAATCTAACTCTGGTCATAACGCAGTTGCCGCCCGTTACTTAGAGTTAACTGGTAATCTAGCCTCGGCACGGCAACTGCTAGATGAAGCTATGCAGGAGATGGACTCTTTCTACACGACGAGCGCCGAAACCCGTGCTTGGTTTCATGTGCGGGTTGGGGATCTGGCTTTTGCAGCCGGAGATTTTGCCCTGTCTGAGCAGCGATATCGGGAAGCTTTTGACCTCTTCCCACGCCATATAGCTGCGTTTACAGGACTGGCGCGCCTCTATGCGGCACAGCATCGATGGCAGGATGTTCTAAATATCGCAAACCAGGGTATAGAACTGATGCCGTTGGTAGAAACGCTGGGGTATAAGGCTGATGCTCAACTAGCTCTTCTCGACCAAAAAGGCGCAGCTGAAACTGAAGATTTAATCGGGGTAGTAGCTTACCTGAGCAAGGTTAAAGGAATCTACGATCGCGCTTTGGCAGTCTACTACACCGAACATGGAATTCATTTAATAGAGGCGCTAGAGATTGCCCGTAGTGAAGTAGCAGTGCGAGACGATGTATATGCAGAGGATACTTTGGCTTGGGCAGCTGCGGCTAATGGGGAATGGCAAGAAGCGCAAAAGGCAGCACAACGGGCAACTCGCTTCGGAACAGAGGATGCTTTGCTGCAATTTCATGCTGGCATGATTGCGTTTCACTTAGGTAAGCGTCAGGAAGCAATAAAGCGACTAACTCAAGCTGTTAGCCTCAATCCTCAATTTCATCACAAGTATGCTGATGAAGCTCGTCAAGTCTTGGCTAACTTAGTACCCTCTGTCTCTTTTCCCACTCCTAAAACTATAGGGAGTTCTTTATGAAAAAGCTGCTACATTACTTGGCTTGGAATACTGCAATCATCGCAATATGTTTATTTTGGATGCCGGAGGCGGATGCCCATCCTTTAGGCAATTTTACCATCAATCACTACGCAGGAGTGCAGGTAGCAACCGATGGTGTGGGGATTGATTATGTTCTAGACATGGCAGAGATTCCGGCTTTTCAGGAAATTAATCACTTAGATACTAATCGCGATCGCAAAGCTGAACCTGTAGAGACGGTTCGATACCCCAACCAAAAATGCCAGGAAGTCAATTCACATTTGGAACTGTTGATCGATAAACAGCCTTTAGCACTGTCTTTGATCAAATCAACAGTCGAATTTCCTCCAGGTGTCGGAGGATTATCTACACTGCGGCTGAGTTGTAATTTTCAGGGGTCAACGGAGTTAGTAGGCGCGAATCAGTTAATCGAGTTTGAAGATCAGTTTTATCCACAGCGTTTGGGCTGGCGTGAGATTACTGTGGCTGCGAATGGCGTTCCCATTCAAGGTGATTTCACCTCTTTGAGTATTACCAACCGCTTGAGAGATTACCCTGCTGAGTTACTTAGCAGTCCTCTCGACCAGCGTCGAATCTCCTTTAAACTCAATCCGTCTCTGACATCGAGTGAACAAGCACCTCCACCGTCTGTTAAATCATCCAGCCGCTTAGATAATGCTTTGACAGGAAGAAGCAACGATGTATTTACTAGCCTAATTACCCAGGAAAATCATAATTTCCTGACTATTGTAATAGCTCTAGCGATCGCCTTTTTATGGGGTGGTTTACACGCCCTCTCCCCTGGTCATGGAAAAACGATAGTCGGTGCTTATTTGGTGGGTTCCCGCAGTAATGCCCAACATGCTTTATTCCTGGGGCTAATTATGACGATTACCCATACTGCTGGGATATTTGCGCTAGGGCTGGTCACTCTTGGCACATCCCAGTTTATCTTGACAGAGCAATTGTATCCTTGGTTAAGCGTACTCTCTGGCGTACTGGTAACTGTAATTGGTCTGAATTTGTTTATCAGTCGATTGCAAGGGACTCAAGTCTCTCATTCACACGACCATGTACATAGTCATCAACACAGCCAGGACTTGCATCATCACCATCACCAGACGCTCGATGACTCGCTACCGCTTCGCTATCACCACAACCATGAGCATTCACATTTACCGCCTCACGGCGCTTCCATGAAGTGGTCTAGTCTACTAGCGTTGGGAATTTCCGGCGGCTTGTTACCTTGTCCTTCAGCCTTAGTAGTGTTGCTAAGTGCGATCGCAATGGGGCGAGTTGGCTTTGGATTAGCGCTAGTATCTGCCTTTAGCTTAGGTCTAGCAGCAGTACTAACTGGAATTGGCTTAATACTGGTTTATGCCAAAGATCGATTTGAACATTTGTCATTCCAAATACCCAGGATAAAAATGTTACCTGTGGCAAGCGCCTTATGTATCACCATAATTGGCTTAGGCATTACTTCACAGGCTTTACTCGCTCATCCGTGGAACTAAATGAAAGTGTTCAGACAAACATCACTCAGTTTTGTAAAAATAACCTTGAACAACTATATGTCAGAAGCAATTAAAGAATCCATCGTCTCAGAAAACAATCTATCTCATCACTCTACCAAGCTTTCACAAACAGCCAATCTTAAGAGTTTGAGTAAGTGTTCATTTAATTTTTGGCAAGAATCGCTAAGACGTTCAATCCCTATTGCTTCTGCTGCGATGCCTGCTTTGGGCGTAGCCATCGCTCTATCTGTAAGTGTTATCCTCCCATCTCAAGCATCCACCATTTCATATTCAGGTAACACAACAAACGCACCAACTTTTAACCGCCCAGAAACGGAAGGCTTTGAAGGTGGTACTAACCCACCCACGTCACTTTCTAGTAATGGTACTGCCGTCCCTTATTACAGTCAGCCTTTCTCTGTTAATACTACAGGCTCATATAATGTTGTAGGTTCTCAAGATTTCCAGGGCATCCAATTCTTGTACCAGAACAGCTTTAACTCAGCTACCCCATTAGTTAATTTACTCAATGGGAATGATCCTTTTCCAGATGAAGGCACATCTGGTTTTAGTGGCTTGAGCTTAACTGCTAATAATCAATACTTTTTAGTTACTACTGGATTTGACAATAGCAATAACAGTTTTGGTACTTTTACCAATACCATCACAGGGCCTGGCAATATTACACTCGGTAGCAGTGCGGTAAATGTCCCAGAACCTTCTTCAATCGCCAGCACAATAGCCTTTGGTATTTTTGGTAGCAGCTTCATACTAAAGCGCAAACTGAGAAAGCTAAAATCTGTCAACTAAGTTCTTAATGAATCACTCTAGATTTATCACTTAACGGGCGATCGCCTGTTAAGGACTTAATATAAACTTCCAAAACTGACAATAGTCAAAGATAGTCACTGGACATTTAATTCATTGCTAATTGTATGTGATAAGTTTGTCAGTCAATGTTATTTTGAGGAAAATATGAAACGATTTGTCTTCATCTCTTTAATAACTGCTTTGTGCATAATAGGCTATTTTGAATTTAGCTTGTCACAGGCTGAAACACTTTTTTGGCTCAATCTAAGTCTGTGATATTATCCCTAATAAAATCATTTCGCACTAAGATTCGTAATTTTAGCTGATTAGCTAATTTCTCTTTGCCATAAAATATCTGCAACTCTCGTCATCCCAGCTTTAAGATGGCGGCGATAGGTACTGAAAGGCAAATCTAGTAACTCAGCTGCTTGTTCTTGGGTGAGGGCAGGATTTAAATAAGTTCGATAAACAGCGCGGTAGAGTTTTTCATCACGCGGTGATGATTGTAAATATTCAACCGCTTGTTTCACCAGATTTTGTAAAGCATTAACGCGTTCGCCTAATGTGTCCAAAGGATTCTCGTTCACACTTGATTTTGTGGCAACTTGTTCCTTAACTAAGCCAGAAAGCATTTCATGGACGCTTCGCGATCGCATTAAGGGATTATTCTGTAATACATCGGGACAACTAAAGTTACGTAACGCATTCTGTACCGCCTCCACAAATTCTGGCTGACTAAGAACTAACAGAGGTTCACCGACTGGAGTATTATCTACAGATTCTCCGGCAGTTGTAACCTCTTTTCGTGCCAAAATTTCCTTCCATGCGGCAGGTGATACAATTCGCCAGTCATGCCCATAAACACCATAGTGTCTTCCCTCAACTGTAAAATCGGTTTCAGAAAGTCGTGTTAAGTCGAAGTAGTTCAACATTGCTGTCCAACTATCTGCTTGGGCACAAGGTAGGAAGGTGTATGCTAACCCCGGTGTTTTCTGAAAATACTGCACAAAATTAATGAAAATTAGACTTTGGGTGGGGGAAACAGCTTGATAGGTGTCCCGCGCCATCCAGAAGCGGAAAATAGTTGCGCCTTCGCTAGGGCGTAATGGTGCATGGGTTTGGAGATATTGCCAAGATGCAAGAGCGCCCGGATCTGCACTCAAATCTTCAACAGTTGCTGTGTGCAATGCCACCATCATTGCAAATCCCGCAGGTTCGGAGTGCAAGTCACGAAATACTACTACATTCTGCGGTTGGCGCTTCAACCAGCGATCTGCTATTTTTGCTGATTCTTCGCCTTCGTATTCTGCCACCATCCCCAGCAGTGCAGTTTTGTCAGTTTCCCGTAGTGAGTCTGTCAATAAACTACTTTGCTCACCCCAGGTAAAACAGGATCGAATCGCTGAGTTATCCCGATGCAAAAAAATATAATCAAGTAGCACTCGATGCTTTTCTTGTCCCTGAGTTTGCCCTAGTCGTTTGGTATAATATTGACGCGCTCGGTGGTGTAATTCATTGTAAAATTCCGAATTACGCCAACGCAAGTCAGCAATTAAAACTTCGCGTGCTAAATCGTGGGGAAATAAACCCAATTGCCCTGATTCGATAAACGACAGTCCGCGCAACCACTCAAATAAATCGTGAACATCAAGTATTTCCCCTAAAGAGTGAGCCTCACCAGCCAAAGTATTTTGAGGCACAGCCAATATTTGATTTAGTGCGGCTTCGGTAGTCAGCCGGATCACCGCACAAGCTTCTAAAGCCATACGGTGTAGGGGCGTTGGTACTTCTTTTATGAATCTTGACAACAGTGTTTTAACAACATTGGGAGCAGATTCTGCTTGAAAAGAGATTTCTTTTCCCTGAGCAAACACCTCAGCAACCAAAGATAATGCTAGAGGATGTCCGTGGGTAAATTCTAGAATCGCCTGGTGTTGTGTAGTGGGAATATCTCGTGTGATGAGATAAGTTTGACTTTCTTCTGGGGTAAGGTTGCGTAGGGGCAAGGTGTGCATCAAAGCTTGCCAACCTGGATCGCTACACCAACTAGATGAGGGGGGATTGCGTCCAGCAATCACAATTAAGGTATTAACAGACAAATGGGGTAAGAATCCTTCCCGCAACCATTCATCTAGCTGGGTAATAGCTTCATAGGTATCAATTAAAATTACATTACGTTCTTGTCTTTGGGCTAGCACATGTAAAGGAGAATCTGATTCATTCAATCCCATCAACGAACGCAACGTGCTAACAAAAGATTCGGGCGCAGCTTCTATATTACGTCCTTCTACGTAGATAGTTGAGATTTTTGACCGTTCACAAAACCGCAAAAACTGCTGCATGAGGGTTGTCTTGCCCACACCGCCAGGGCCAAAGACGTGCAAAATGTGAAAGGGTAATTCTCTTGATGCGATCGCATCAAGAAATAGCTCCAGTTCCCGCTCACGTCCCACGAATTTGCGATTTCGTTCTGCACTTAGTCGCTGTAATAGAGATGTCATTGGCATCCCTTCCTCAAATTTTACGTAGGATTACTGTTTTAAAGTATGAAGGATGTTTTTGATTTCTAAAATCTACTTTGACAAAATTTATAAATTTTACATCCAAGCTTAAAGGCGCAATACTAGCGAACCAGTACTAAGTTACCTTGTTAGGTAGCATTGGTTTGACTCCCCAATTGCGACTGGTACAACCGAGTAAAAGTATTGCAAGGTCGCACCTAAAAGAAACGTTTGTGCAACAATACTTTACACTTTTACACTTTTACACTTCAGGCATTTCTTACCTTTTTCTTTCTTCTAGACTAGGCAGAATAAGGTTCGGATAAGCCCACAGACTAAAGAATTACACAAATTTAGTCATTCGTGGAATACAGGAATAAAAGTCCTTCTACAAGGGGTTTAGCCAAACTTTGAGCCAATATTATCTAACAGTAACTAAAGTACGAAATCGACGCTCGTTCTAGACCGAATAAGACTTTGGTAGATTTTTCGCCCTCTTGCAGAGTGGGCATTCAACCTGAAAGCTAGTCAGGCTATGGATTAGGGAAGCTTTTAGTTGAAGTCACACAGATGTGACAAACAAGCAGACAGGATACAATCAATTAGCTAGCAGTCACAATACCTTTGCCAAAATAAGAGCCGACAAAAATTTGGAATTGGTATTAGCCCTCATCATTCCGTCTTAAGAGGTTCTGATGTCAGAAGGAGAAAAATTGATCGCCATCAACGCAAGGAATGCACCAACAAGAACTAAGCCCTCAAACTATCCTGAACCATTTGCATCGCGTATGGTGGGCAGGGAGAAACACCCACTAGGTGACTTGTTTGGGATTACGAACTTTGGTGTAAACCTAACACGCCTAGCTCCAATGGCAATTTCAGCCCTTCGTCACGCTCACACCTTGCAAGACGAGTTCGTGTACATCTTGGAGGGGCATCCAACGCTACGTACCGATGAAGGTTGTACACAACTCTGCCCAGGTATGTGTGCCGGCTTCAAGGCTGGCACTGGTAACGGGCACCATCTGATTAACGAAACCTCAGAAGATGTTCTTTACCTCGAAATCGGGGACAGAACACCGCATGACGTTGGCAGCTATCCCGATGACGATCTGATGGCCAATTTAGAGAATGGCTTGTGGAAATTTGTCCACAAAGACGGCACACCATACTAATTTTGTCAGAGCCAGTAGGGTGATATCGGCTCTATGCCGGCCATCTCGGCTCCATGTGTAATCGGCAATTAAGATTGCTTCCACAAGAGCAAATGTCTCATTGCAGAGGTAGAAATTTGCTCATGAACGCAAGAGACACATCTATTAACTTGCGCCAGCTTCAGCCGCCGCTACATCTGGTTTAGGCTCTTTCGCTTTCTTTTCAAAGATTTGAACCCCAGCGTCAATGATCTCAAACCCGTTTTCTGTTCGCACGCCAAGCTTGCCCGATACAGCCCCAGCCCAGTCTGCAAATTCCGAGGCGCTAGTTTCAGCCTTGCGCCAACTTTTGGCATTAACTTGAGCAGTGAAGACTATGCCATTCTGATCAGTTAACTCGATTGCAACTTTCTTATTCTCAAGAGGTGTAGCTGTTGGTAGTGAGCCGCTAAATTTTATTGTCACTTCGCTTTTGACTTCCATACCTTACCCCTGGCTCATCATCAATTTCATTTTTCCCGCTCCTGATTTTATCTTGGATTAGGTTGACCACAAGATGCGCGATCGCTTGGCTATCGTAGTTGATCACTTTCAAAGTGAACGTTGAGCATTCGGCTTGAAACAGAATCAAGACTCAACATTAAATCTACAAAAATTTACCCCGTTTTTGACCCCTTATTAAGAATTATTCCGAAAAGGCGAAAACGCCTATACCGTAATGCCTTCAGCCTTTGTAAATAAATCTTGTTAAAGATTACAATTGTGCTTTGATTTTGCTGTTTTGTGCATGACAGCGAAAATCGCCCAAATTCTCGATTTTCACCAATTCTTACCAATTCTTACCAATTAAACTCAATATATCCCAATTCTACAGAACGCAAATTCAAATTCATCCCTGATTTTTTTACCTCTTCAACATCTTCCAGTCACCAAATTCTCATTAGCTCAATAATTCCCAATAATTCCCAAAAGTCACCCGATTTATCCCCATATTTGCCAACGAGTTTTAAACACGCTTTAGAACGCATAAACTTTGTAATCCATCTTTTTTTGACGCACAGTACGCCATATTTGGCGGAAAGTTTTTGAGGGTCAAAACCGAAAAAGAAAAAAATAGCCCTCAAAATTTAATACCAATAAACTACATAAGCACGACAAAAGCCGCCTCAGAGTTCACCCCTCTGAAACTGCGGCTATTGTTCAAATATTCTTCGTTCAATCTGCGCCAAAAATCGCAGACAATTCTTGCGACGAAGCCTGACCTTGAACTATTGAAGCGGGTCTGATTGAATCAGCCGCTTCCCCTGGAAGCTCAGGCGACTCTAAAGCATTACTCTTTTGGGGCATTGACAGTTACAACTGGTGCAGTCAACGCTGGCTGTGACAAGACAATCTAAACATCACTTATTACATAGGCTTTATGTAGTTTACCAGTATTGAAATAGTAGTTTTAAATACTTTGCCCAAGTGGTAGCTGTTGGGTAGCTCAACTGGTGACACACAGCTACCAGTTGAGTAGTAAAAAAGCGAGTTGTTGAAAATTTGATGATTCCCCAACTGGTAGCTATACAGTAGCCCTACTGCTACCAGTTGAGCATAAGAAATGTAGAGAGAAATTCTGGCGTAATGCTTACTGACTATGACTTACAGCAAATTTTGATCGCCTGTTGAATTCTCAATAACTTCAAAATTATTGAGAACGTATAATACACTGGTGTTGCACTTGTACTTCAATAATTCTTTCATTAACTTAAGCCAGCCCACTTAACATCCGATTTTTTTTCTTCATACCTGAATAGAAATTGTTCCTTTTACAATCTCCACGCTTGTCAATAGAGATGAAACTTGTTTTAAGTAGTGAAATTGTCTGATTAATCACAGTTACAAATAGCAGACATTTTGCACCTAAAACCCCTATTTATATACAAAATGTCTGCTATTCTGCACAGCTTATACACGCCTTTAACTGTTATAGCTGTCAGGAAACTTTGACTATTCAGTACAAAATGTCTGCTATTTAGAACATGGCTTTGACCAAAAAATTGGTGTCTAATACATACACCAACTAGCTTTTAGCCATTTTTATCAAACTGGCTTATTCTCAATAACTTTAAAATTATTGAGAATTCATAATACAGATTTGTTGCAAACGTGCTTCAAAGAATCGCTCAATCGAGTAATTGCTTGAGCAAGTGAATCTGTAATTCCAACTGTGAGATAGAGTAAATCACAGCAGTCTTTAGAGTGTCGCTGTCAGCACCCTGACGCTTCATGACAAATGGCCCCCAGCACATTCTCAAAGTACTCAAAACAATTTTAGTCAAACCTCTGCCCGACATTTTACGCTCTCGCTCTCGTAAAAATTGCAGCAACTGGCCATCGCTACTGTCGTGACTGCGCTTAATCGAAAGCACTTCTAAATCAGGTTGCTCCATGTCCTGTATTCCTACCGAATTAGAGGGGATTATGAGTAAGCCATCGTGTTGATTAATACCAATTTTCCATGACTGTCAAAATATGCCGTAAACTACCCCTAAGTACCCCTTTAGTGTACCAAACGACAGTCGTTTGACAGTCATTGTCCAAAAACCCGATGACTGTCAAACGACTGTCGTTATACCCCCTAAAGGTGCTTTTGGGCGTATTTTCGCACCAGGCAGTAAGGGCGATTTCTCCCCCAAAAGTGGATTTCAGGGTTTTGTATAAGTGATACCATACTCACTATGGTTTCATGCCCTGCGGGTGGCTGCGCCATCTCTCGCTGCGCTCATGACATGAAACCGTCGTTCGCCCTGCGGGGTTTTTTCGTACTACAAAAGTACTGCATTTGTAGCATAAATTTTTTATGTCGCCACTAACAATTCTCAGGATTGAGAAACTAAAAACATTCGGCAACGTTGCCGGAAGTGATGACCATGTTACCAGGAATAGAGAAACACCCAATGCAGATCCAACGCTCATAGAATGTCCGGTTGATTGGGGGAGAAGACTCACGCGCCTTGGAGGAGATAGTTAAAGAAAAAATCTCCACGCTCAAGCATCGCCCTCGGCATGATGCAGTGTTATGCACCGAAATGTTTCTCTCGGCATCGCCTGAATATTTCCGCCCAAAAGATCCATCCCTTTCGGGGCAGTGGTCTGATTCACTGATGCAGCAGTGGGCGATCGCATCTCATGACTGGCTGGCTCAAAACTATGGGTCAAAGTGCGTCAGGGCAGAACTTCACCTGGATGAAAGTACCCCACACATTCACGCCTACATCGTGCCAGTGAATGAAAAAACCGGGAGAGTCAGTCATGACGCGATGTTTGGCGGCAGAGGTGGACAGGGAAGAATCAAGTTATCCAAACTCCAAGACAGTTATGCTGCTGCACTGGCTCCTTTGGGCATTGAACGGGGGGTTAAGGGCAGTAAGGCAACCCATACAAAGGTCAAAGAATATTACCAAGCGGTTAACAGTGAACCATTCACTGCCGTCTGGTCGAATAAAAAACTTGAACCCGAACCTTTTGAATCAGCTAGTAGTTATGTAGACAGGATTCAGTCTGATGACCAGTTCCAAGCGATTAACCACCAACTGGCTGACCGCAAGTTCCTGATAGAGCGATTGGAGAGGGCAGAGCAACGGGCTAGGGCCAGCGAGAAGGAACGACAACGTTTAGAAAAAGAAGTGCGATCGCTGGAATTGAAAACTCAACAACTGCGCGACTTGGCTTTAGAGGATGTCGCTTGGGAGTTGGGGCTAAATTACGAGCGTGAGCGGTGGCGGGGTCACGGACACATCATTAATATAGATGCGGAAAAATTCTATGACTTTGCTCCCGAACACTCCAAAGGCTCTGGCGGTGCGATTGATTTGGTGATGCACGTTAACAACTGCAATTTTCGGCAGGCGGTTGTCTGGTTAGATGAGCGATTCGGGTCAGCTGGCGTAGAACGTGCAGCGATCGCTCACGTTAAGAACAGGGCGGCTGACATTATCCAGACTGAACCCCGTCCCCAATTCACCCCACCCGTTGAAGACAGAAACAACTGGCCTGCCGTTGAACGTTACCTCAATCAATTTCGGGGCATCCGCTCTGATTGTGTACAAATGCTTCATAACCAGGGGCTAGTTTACGCTGATGACAAACAAAACGCTGTTTTTGTCATGCGGAATCTTGATGGTCAACGTAACGGTGCATTCTTACGAGGAACTAGGGGAGAGAACAACACTTTTAAGGGATACGAGAAAGGAACCAAACTCCGTGATAGCTGGTTTTACTTCCACTTGGGGGGCAAGGCTACCGATAAAACCTCAAGAGCGATTTTATGCAAGTCTCCCATCGATGCTATCTCAAGAGCCATGCTTGAGTATCTTATCAGGGGCGATGTCCCACCCGAACGAACAGTCTATATGGCTATTGATGACATCAAGAGCTTACCGCTTGAGCGATTGCAGAAAGTTCCTAATATACTGGTGGCGTTTGGTAACGATAAAAGCTCTGATGCGGCAGCACAGCGTGTATTAGAACTAATGCCACAGTCCCAAATCAAAAAATCTAAAGCCAGTGATTGGAATCAGCAGCTACTCGATTATGGGCAGCAGTTAAGGCAACAGCAGCAACAGCAACGCCAGCAGGATGATGAATTGAGTCTTTAAAAATCAGCTCAGATAACCTTGGGTTTTAGCAAGGTTATCTATCACCGCTCTATGTGCTTTTATACTCTCCTGCTACAATTATTTTTTATCGCTTTGATTGCTTCCTTTTTAGAAGGTTATGTTGTCCCAAGCAATTAAGCATCTTTACTATCTTCATCGTCATCGTCATCGTTGAGAAAAGCAAAGATTGCAGTAGCTCCAGTAATTGTTATTGTGTTACTGGTGTTGCTAAGTTCTTTTTGCGTGTCAGTAGGGTTAGGCAAGGTGGCGAGGTAGAGGCTAGTACCTGCGGCAGTGGTGGTGATGACAGTAGCAAGAGTTAACAGTCTTTTTTTCATAGTTGGATATCAGATTAACTTGCCTCTAGTCTGTCAAAGCCTGACTTTGTAAGGTGTACAGGCATTGTTCAACAAGTGTTCAAGATTGTTCATTGATATCCAAGTTTGTTCACATGTATAGAATATTGAGTATGCTGAAATGGTGAACTGACGAGATGTATGGGGCGATCACGAAATTTAATTCTCACAAATTGGACACAGGCGAACAATTCACTGTTCAAGCACTTCGAGGGAAATAAGTCGAAGCTGGCAAAACATGCGCGAATATCGCGCACAACAGTAACAAACTTCTTTAACAACAAACCTGTTAGTGAGAGTAAGTTCCGTAAAATTTGTTTAGCGTTGCGGTTGAATTGGGAAGACGTTAGCTCCAAGATTGAAGAGAGTACCAGCCAGCCAATAAATGATACTGATGCCCTGATTCAGCAAGTTCGAGAAGGCTTAAATAGAGAAGATGTGTTTAAAATTGGCGAGACTGTCAACCAGCAAGAAAACGCTTTCGATACTCTGATTCAGCAAGTTCGAGAACGCTGTCGCCAGAAAATTCTCAATCATCACAGCAGGATGCGATTGCTGAATGGGGATGCGATTGGAGTTGATCAGCTTTATGTGGATGTGTGGTTGCTAGATCGACCTGAACATAAACTTTACAAGACACCTAAAAATCTGTTAACAGTTTTCGATATTCAAAATGATCGTTTAGCATTGGCTAAACGTCTTGGAGATCGCAATCTAGGTTTTGATGTTGCTGATAAAAACGCAAAACTGGTGATTTTCGGTAAACCGGGAGCAGGTAAAACAACATTTCTCAAGCACTTGGCAGTGAATTGGTGCAAGGGTAAGTTTCAGCAGGACTTGATCGCCGTCTTGATTGAATTTCGTCAGATTCAGGATGGCCAATGGGGTTTAATGTATGCGATTGATCAGGAACTGGGATTAGAAAATTGGAACTTGATTCACAATATTAAGAGACAAATTAGCGAGTTAAAACAAAAAGATAGCGAATTAGAAGAGCGCTTAAGAAAAGAGCGGTTAAAAAAAGAAGAGATTCAAGCATTGGAGCAGCAATTAGAACCTCTGCCGTTGCAAGTTCTCTTGAAACAAGGCAAACTTTTGGTGCTTATGGATGGGTTTGATGAAGTGCCAACGAGTGAACTACGGGGTATGGTGCAGAGTCAATTTAGCCAAATCGTAGAAGACTATCCTAATAATCGATTCATTATGACCTGCCGCACCCAAATTATGGAATCAATTCCTATTTGTTTTACTTCGGTGGAAGTTGCAGAATTCAATGAAAAACAAGTTAATAAGTTTGTGCATAACTGGTTTATGGCAGGTGGGAAATCTGATACAGAAGCAAAACAGCAATGTGAAATATTTGATAATGTCGTTCACATAAACCCAGCAATGAGGGAGCTGACATTCACTCCAGTGCTGTTGAGTTTGATGTGTTTAATCTTACAGCATAATGGAGAAATGCCATCGCAAGTTGATTGGCTGTACGATAAAGCGATAAGTTTACTGCTGAGTAAATGGAATAAGGATAAGAATATTAAAGACTGGGAAATAGGAACTAAAAGATATCTATCATTAAATTCCGATGATAAAGAAAAACTGTTAATTGAAATTGCATCTCGTAAATTTGAAAACCCAGAAAATTTTGTGTTGTTTGAGCAAAAAGAAATTACAAAATACATTGCTGAATTTTTTGAAGCTAAAGCTAATAAAACTAAATTTCAAAAACTTGCCAATTTGACAGAGGCACTGGGAGTGTTAAAAGCTATTGAAGCCCAGCATGGTTTGCTTATTGAGCGAGCAGATGAGTTGTGGTCATTTTCCCATTTAACCTTTCAGGGGGTACAGCCGGGATACCTGCAATTTGGGACACGTTGTAAACAAATGTTGCAGAAACCGATTTTGCGATTTACTAACTTGCCCAAAAATGGTATTAAGACATTCAAATTTTTGCACACTAAAATCAACTCTTCACGCGATTCAGTCTCTTAAACTTGCCCATAAATGGCCATTTATGGTGATGTTTTCATCTTCAGTTGACATCAAAACCCCGGTAGGAAACAAGGCTAAATCAATGGTTTCGACTCTTTAACGTTACAAAACTTTACAATGTGTCCCAATTTACCCGTATCCCGGCTGTATCCCAACTGTACAGTCATTTTTGTAGTATAAAAGTAGTTTTTTAGTAGTTTATTTTGATTCAAGTGATTTGAAATTCACTTAAATCATCACTTTTTTTCAAAAAAACTTTCCAAACTTTTTGGCGTACTGTGCGTCAGAAAATGATATTAATTTTTGGCTGGAGCATAATATCACTGTGATATTTTAAAAAGTGAAAAACCGCGTGTTTTCTCTTGATTTACCGTAGGTTTGCCGTAATTCTACCTTTGTTATGCCGGACTTTTGGAAGTTTTAACCCTAATTCTCAATAGTGATAATTAGTTGAGAAAGAATGTTTCAAAATTCCATTGGTATGCCATTGAGATGCCATTGGCGTGCCAGAAATCAGCGATAATGGGAGCCAATTTTTGATTTTCCACAAATTTGCCATAATTCTGCCATTGGGGTAAATTTTTAGTTCGTATACGAAGTTTTTGACGACGAACTCTCTACCGCGCACCTCAATACGATAGTGGTCAACGCCGGAGGCAGGGGAGCGGGGAGCAGGGAGCAGGGGGAGGATTGGACGGAGCTTGTACTCCGACCAATCAAGAACGTCCTTTATGACGGGGCTTGATACCCATGTTCCGCTCCACTTCACGGCTTCGGGGCAGGGATTGTTCCCCCATAGGCATTGGATGCTTTACTTTAGCCCCTTTTCAAGAGATGTCGTCATACTACAAAATTCCGACTTTTTCTCCATAAAAAAGCCCCACCAAGTGATGGGGATAAAGACTGATGGATTTTTGGCGCAAGCTCTCTATCTATTCACTTCTCCTAATGGAGAGCTGTCAGGATTAGCTGATGAACTAATAACATATTCAGGGTAGGCTGGTATACCATGCTCGTGTAAATCCAAACCCTCCAATTCGCCTTCTTTCGACACACGCAGTGTCCCGGTCAAATTTATCAAATACATCAACCCCAGTGCCACAGCGAATGTAGACACAGTAATGATTAGGTTGCCGATAACTTGTGCGCTCAACACTTGTATCCCTCCACCATAAAACAGACCTCTTAACGGTGCAGAAACATCAGGTGAGATGGGCCCAGTCGCGCCGAATTCACCAGTGGCAAACAAGCCCAGCGACCACGTTCCCCAAATCCCGCAAAAACCATGTACAGGAACTGCACCGATGGGGTCGTCAATCCGAAGCCATTCCAAAAGGTCTATGCCTAGAATGACAACTACGCCAGCTACCGCCCCAATGATGATAGAACCTGTTGGATTCACCCAATAGCAAGGGCAAGTAATCGCAACCAAACCCGCCAAGAAACCGTTGACTGTGAAACTCAAATCCCACTTTTTTGTTTTCGGATATCCATAAAACAGTGCCGACAGACCGCCCGCACATGCTGCCAAGGTAGTATTAGCAGCAACCCGTCCAGTCCCCACAAAGTCCATCGCCGAAAGTGTCGAGCCGGGGTTGAAACCGTACCAGCCGAACCACAGAATCAGACCGCCGGATGCAGCAATTACAAGGTCATGGGGTAACATCGGCCCGCCACCGTCGCGCTTGAACCGACGACCCAAACGCGGCCCGAGGACGATCGCACCCGCCAGGGCAATGAATCCCCCAATGGTGTGAACAACTGTAGAACCTGCAAAGTCATGGAAGCCAATTCCCAAGAAAGGCAGGAAAGTGTCTTTGCTGCCCATCGTTGCCAGAAAACCGTCTGGCCCCCAAGCCCAATGTCCGATAATTGGGTAGATGAATCCAGAAACGCCAATGCTGTAGAGAAGATCGCCAATAAACCCTGTCCGCCCAATCATTGCCCCAGAGGTAATGGTCGAGCAGGTGTCTGCAAAGGCAAACTGAAACAGCCAAAATGCCAGGAACGCCACACCTGAACTTTCATAAGTCGCGGGCGCACCTTGCAAGAAGAACCAATTCAGTCCAATCAAGCCGTTACCATGACTGAACATGAAGGCAAAGCCCCAGGCATAGAACAATAAACCGCAAAGACAGGTGTCAACGATGCATTCCATCAAGACATTGACGGTTTCACGAGAGCGACAGAAACCTGCTTCCAGCATCGTAAAACCTACCTGCATTGCGAATACTAGGAAGGCCGCTAGCAGCGTCCAGAGGGTATTAATCGGGTTAACGATGTCATTGCCTTTGAGTACTGGATCGGCTGCCAGAGCTGGTGTTTCCACCAAATTGGGGATGAAGGCAAATACCATGAACAGCATCATGATAGCCATTGCCTTGCCCAGCAGTAGTAAGTAACCGTAGCGCCTCCACTCTTTTTCACGCAAACGCTGTCCCAATCGTGCCAACTTGTTAACTTGCTGACTTTGCCCAACATTTTGAGGCATTTTCTTGATTGTGGGGAATTGCTGATGCTTTTTGAGGAAAAAGCCTTTCAAGACTTGGGTAGATCCCGCCTTCACGAAAAAGACAATAAAGCTTGTTACCAAATAGCCAAATAGATTGAGGCAATTTCGACCGTTTTTTCCCAAAGAACTACAAGCTTTAAACAAGATAGTTTTTAGTCTGCTTCTCTTGTTACCCACTAAGTAAAACCTCCATCAAGGTAAGTATTTTTAAACAACTAAAACCTCAATTGTCATTCAAGGTGTTGAGGAATAATCTGAAGTATTTATGTCAAATAAACTTGAGCGTGATTGTCTCAAAACTGATAGCCTATCACGTTACGATAGTTGCGGCACCATCAACAACAAAAAAGGAGTTTTTCTGTAAGTCTTTAACCACATTTTTTTAATATCAAAAACCCTGATATTGTGAGAAATCTGAATGTGACTTTACAGGAATCAAGTAATAAATTTGACTAATTGTTTATTTATTTCTGAGAAAAAACTGTATTAAATAATACAGTTTATGCTCAGGATGTCGCATGAAGTTACTCCTGCCACATCAGATATAACCACTGTATTCTTTACAGCATCAGTATTTACCGCTATTAAGATAGAAACATTCAGAATGTTATTAATTTTATATACAACAAGTCAATAATTTGTTACTTTTCGTGTTTCACAGCCTCATGAATCTCGTCACACTTTCGTCATGATTTTGTCATCTCTTCGTCAATCTGATATGCAATTATTAGTCACCAGATGTTTATTCATTTTTATTAGGTGGGATTACCTGCCTTTCACTTATCTTTAAGTTCTCCTCATCACCTCACCACGTATTCCAGAGGCTTTATTAGTTTCTCTGACTCATTGAGCAGTCCTGTAACTTTGTAGAATGGTTTTTTTGATCGCGCGGTTGTAGTTTGTTGTAGAGTTCATAGTCTTTTTTAAGAAAAAAATTGAATCTAAGTCAAAATTGAATGCTTTTAAAAATCAATTAGGCGAGTATTTACCTAAATAGATAAAAGGGTATCTTCACGCTTGAGATACCCAGGTGCTTAAGAAAAATAATGTAATCAAGTTATGAATTTACCACACAATATCTGTATAGGACTTGGCGCTGGTGTGTCAGGGATGTGTATTGGCATGGCGATTTTTGGTCGAGTCAGACTTCAGACTCAACTGCTTGAAAAACCTATAAACTGAATGGCTCCTACAGTCAAAATGTCATAACTCTCCCTAATCAAAATTCAGGAAGCGTCGAGCATTCAGCAAGGTATATTTTTCAGTATGTTTGATATCGCGGTGTCCCAGAAAGTCCTGAATTTCTCTAGTGTTATACCCCTGATTCACCTATTACGAATATTTATCAATTGATAAATACCTCCATCTTGGCGCAATGCCAAATAGAGTTTAGTTTGCACTTTGTGTTAGCTGACGCTATATCTGCCCCAACCGCCACGGGTGTACCCCAAGGCGGTTAAGTTTAACTTAATAATTTAGGGGGAAGTTTTATTTTCCCTCTAGATAAACATACTTTTATACACCGAAGCTATTAAAATTTTTTAGTATTACTAAATAGTATTGACCTAAAGATAAGCTAATTGCAATCTTTAACAATTAAATGATTTATTTTATTTATTATTCTATGAAATTTTACAATTATCTATGTCATTTTGAAATCTCCTTTAGTTTTTATTAGTAAATAAGATGCGTTCACCCTGGAAATGGTTATCGTTGGCTTACACTCCAAAACCTTTCAATTCTTTCTTAAGTAGGCATCACCGTGCCATTAGAAATTTGACGTTGTTGAATGAGGGGAATGCAAATGATAAACTCAGCACCAACTCCTGGTTGCGAAATGCATTCTAAATAACCGCCATGTCTTTCTGTGATAATTTGGTAACTAATAGCCAGCCCCATCCCCGTACCTCGTCCAACGGGCTTGGTCGTAAAAAAGGGATTAAATATTTGCTTTAAAGCATCTTCTAGTATTCCCAGTCCGTTGTCGGCAATGCGAATTGTGACTTGATTTGGCGCTAGTAATTGGGTACGAATATAAATTCGGGGATTATCCGTTTTATTGTGTTTTTTTGTTGCCCACCGACTTGTAACCAATGAATCTTCTAAAGCATCGATAGCATTCACTAAAATATTCAGAAATACTTGGTTTAACTGCCCAGTATAACATTCAATCAAGGGAAGGTTGCCGTATTCTTTGATCAACTCAATTTTCGGGCGCTTGTCAGTAGCCTTGAGGCGGCTTTGGATGATCATTATCGTACTATCAATTCCCTGATGAATATCAACCTTTTTCATTTCCGCTTCATCTAAGCGTGAGAAAGTCCGCAGGGAAAGCACAATCTCTCGAATCCGCTCTGTTCCCATGATCATCGATTGGAATAATTTGGGTAAGTCTGACCTTAAGAAATCTAGTTCAATTAAATCTGCAAACTCATCAATTGCCTTGACTGATTGGGGATAATGTTTTTGGTAGATATCTAACAGTGAAAATAAATTTTGGGTGTATTCATCAGCCGGGTTCAGGTTGCCGTAAATAAAGCTAAGTGGGTTGTTGATTTCGTGTGCCACACCTGCAACTAGTTGACCCAAACTGGACATTTTTTCGCTTTGAATTAACTGAGTTTGGGTGTTTTGTAGTTTGTATAATGCTGTTTCTAGTTCTTGTGCTTGCTGTCGGAGGTCTGCTTCTGCTTGTTTGCGTTCTGTGATATCTCGGAAATACCAAATTCTGCCATAACAATCTCCAGCCGGCGAGCGCACTGCCGCAGAATAACGATCTAATGTCCGTCCATCCTTCAGCACAATTTCATCACGGCTGTTTTTCTCTGGATGCTGGTACAGATATTCGACTTGAGCAAGAAATTCTGCTGGATTTTCTAGTAGGTCTAGCACACATTCTAGGAGTTGCCAGTCTGAACCAGTCTGGATTATTGCCGCAGGAATTTGCCATAAATAGGAGAAATGTTGATTGTATGATGCAATTTGACGATTTTCATCAATAATCAGAATGCCATCAATTGAAGCTTCTTGTTGAGCTTGCAGCACAGCATTACTACGGCGCAGGGCAGCTTCTATCTGCTTTTGCTGTGTGAAATCACGAATAGTCCCAACTAAGAAATGATTACCTAGCTCATCCTCAAACAAACATTTTTTGTAATGGATCAAGTGTGTTACACCATAAGAATCTGTAAAAAATTCCTCATTTTCATCAGTTATGCCTGTAGTGAAAACCAGTTCATCTTTTTCCCAAAACACATCAGCTTCCGCTTTGGGAAAGAGATCATAGTCAGACTTGCCAATTAATTCTTCTTGGCTATGCCCGATGAAATTACAGAAGGCATCGTTAACTAGTATCCACTGATGTTGGTGGTTTTTGACAAAAATTGGGTCAGATATACCGTTGATCATCCGCAGCAGAAAAGCCAGCGAGAAGTTTTGCTTGTCAAAGGAGTCATTGAGAGATTTGCAATCATTCATACGCTCAGTCGGATCTAAAATCAAGCTAAAACTTAAACGTCTAGCTATGCGTGTATCAGCCTTAGTGATATTTATTATTCCCAGATGACGCCTACCATAAAGGTATTGAGCCGAGATACGGATACCGTTGGCGAATTCCCCAAACAGCTAAACTGAACCGATTAGTTCAGAAATGAAACGATTGAGAACCTTCTGAACATTTTTATACCCAGTAGCTTGCTTACCTAATTTCAGTTCAGACATAATGCGATCGCGTAAAATTTCAAGTTCTCTTATAGTTGGTAAACCAACAGACTGTCTTTCGCGCTCCGTATCAGATGTTAGAGAAAACTCGCTCTGCCGTGTAATACTCGGTTGGGGTTCGTTTTGCCCCTGATCAGGAGCTAAAAATTCTGAGTCTTCCCGTGTAATACTTGGTAGAGTGTTATGTCTAACAATGTGTTCTAAATAGTCAGCCCTAGTTAAACCCAAACATTCAGAGGCTATCCCTAAGCTTTTCCAGGTGTCATCAGTCAGTCGCAAAGAACGTACTTCACGATAATCATGATTCTTGAGCGCAAACTTTCCCTGAATATCCCGTTTTAACATCAATTTCACCGTGTATTACATCGTAAGTTTAACTTAGAATAGCCAGCCTCACCATGTAATACACGGGAAATGCTCAAATTCTATTAATATTTAAGCAACAAGCAATCACGGATATTTTCTAGCACACAGTAGAGTCTGCCAGTCTCGCAAAGTGTGAGGAGCGAGTTTTCGCCCGTGGGATTTCCTCCAACCAAGCGAAAACTCGACCTAGATTGATAGCGGCAGCAGTCAGGATATGTTGTAAGTGAGTTTTAGCTAGACCAATATAACGGCAATCGCGCAATTCAAAAGCTCGGATGCCCTGAGAAATAGTTCCTTCAATCCCTGAGCGCAGTGCATACTGTTTTTGAAATTCCTCGGTTTTTTGTCGCTCTCTGCCTTTTTGAAGGGCTTCGTAATCGGTTTGTGCCTGTATAGTTAACGCTCGTGGGTCGGATTTTGCACGGGTACACTGAGAGCGGACAGGACAACTCTTGCAGTCTTTTGTACGGAAGTTAACGTGAATTACTGGATGTCCATAAACGTCTTTAGTATTTTTCCACCGACTACTGCGCTTACCTTGGGGACAATAGACTACTTTTCGTTTCCAGTTGACTCGAAAGTGAGATACATCAAATCCCAGTCCCGCTTTTGCCTGCCATGCACCGTTAACGGCAACTGGGCCGAACAGGTCGATGTTATGGTCGCGCTCGGAACTAGAAAGCAATTGAGAGGAGGTATATCCCTGATCAACTAAATGTTGTCGGGGTAAAAGGTTTTTTTGGGCTAAGGATTGGTGAATTGAAGGAACAACGGTTTGGTCTTGAGTTGTAGCAGGTGTCGTCTCTACATGAGTGATAATGTGTGGTGAATCTTCATCACAACTTTCCGTTAGATGCACTTTGTACCCTGTCCAGTTAGTAGTGCGTTTGGTGCTGTTACGGGCATCTAAATCATAGGGAGAGCGAATTCGCACAGCAGAAGGTGGCCCATCTTTGTCACTGCGTAACTGAATTTTGTCTGTTGGCGCATAGTATTGCTGTAACCAAACCTGACGCAAGACTTCTACGGCTAAGAGTTGTCGCAGCTCAGTGGGGGAAGTTTGGGAATAGATGTTATCGAGTAAATGAAAACCATCCGCACCTATGATCTCAGCTAATGCTTCCCTGTCGGTAAGTGTTTTTGGCAGTCGAGAATCTTCAAGACGTTTACTATAGCGGTCATACCACTCGGCAGGAGCTAGTGACTTCAGCCAAATGGGTGCGACTTCGGCCACAGCATTCAAGGCATACCGCAGCGTTTCCCCCAAATGTTCCAGTCTACTTAAATCCCTGACTACAGCTAGTATATGAGTAGAGTCAGTGCGCTGTTTTCCTCTTGCTGACAGTAATTTGAGTTCCTGAAATTTCGACAGCATCAAGTCTAGTATTTGCCGCTCGACTCCACCTGTGATTAATCGATCGCGGAATTCGCTTAAAACAGTAAAGTCAAAACCTGGATCTGTTAGCTCTAAGGACAAAGCGTATTTCCAATCAATCCGCCCTTGCACTGCTACGGAAGCTTGTCTATCAGAGAGATTCTCTAAATACTGCATCACCAGGATCATCCCCAACCTCCAAGGTGCTTGCGCTGGCTGACCCCGTGGTGGATACAGTGATGCGAAATCTTCATCCTGATAAAACACTCCAAGTTCATCACGCAGTCGCATATATAAATTACCTTTTGGAAATGCGGCCTTGGCTACACGTACCGTTTCATCGGGAATAGGAGGAATTTCTTCTGGATGTAAGCACATATACTGCCTCCACAAGTATTTCTTCTAGTTTATTGATAATTGAGGCAGCCAACTTAATTTTTTTCTTCCCGTGTAATACACGGTAAATCCGCCGTTTTTTTGTTAAGCAATATTTCGCCAACGGTATCCGTATCTCGGCTCAATACGTATCATGCCATCCATTCCACCCAATCGGGCACAAGGGACACCAGTTGAGCAAACTTATCAGGATCAACATCCTCAAACTCCAGCATCACGCCGCAACGCTCATCACTCGTCAACGTACTGAGTAATTCTTTTACAGCATCAACCCCATCCTCTAAACGTTCAATAGCCAGCCGAGCATAATATTTAACCTGCTCCCACCAAGAATCACTGAGTTGTTCATCTGTGTCCATACCCCCCCGATTATTACTTCCATCTTCATTAATGGGGGGTGTGGACGGAGCATTAATCCCATACTGAGCTTGCATTCTAGCCGCATAAGCCGCATCTCGCTCAAGTGACTCTTGCCGCTTTCGTTCCCTCTCTTCCCGTTGCCTTTGACGATACTCTAATACCTTCTGGACAAACTCTACATCAGAAGTATTGAGGCGATAGTACCTAACGCGCTTACCATCTTCAAGCGGTCGCCGTGATTCGGTGGACAGTGCGAGTTGAGAAAGATACTGTCCCAAAATCCATACAGGAGATTCATCGAGGGGAATGGTCAGGTTGAGAATCCCCTTAACGTGAGAGGCATTGCGTTTTGAGAACTGGGCCAAAACCTGAATCATCGCTTCGTCCCCTTTAATCTCAACCCCAGACATGAGATCCATCAACACTGCCCTCAATCCCAGCCGATGACGCATAAGCCAGGACGTAGAATGGTTACTCCAGTCGGTGCAGATGCTCAAGCGTTCACGCTCCGTTTTATCCCGCTCCACCACAATATTCGGCGGTGCAACAAACTCTCGCCCCTGGTCATCGGTAATTGTCTCTCCGCTTGGGGCTAAAATTGCCTCCAGTGCGACTATCTTCTTAATTAACCGCCCCCCATCGTCTTTTTCAACCAATTCCGGGGTAACGCTCATGCCGTAGGAGTCCTGAATGCGAAACTTCTCACATTCCAAAGCTTCTTCTGGTTTGAGATAGTCTTGGTGCTGCCTAGCCGCATAAGTCCTTCTATCAATATCTTTGGCGTTAGCCACCTTGCGAAAATGCTCCTCATCGATGGCAATCCCCGCAGCCTTCATCCACCGGGAAGCACCCTCATCGGTTGCATCACCCACAGGCGCAATAGTATTGCCCATTTCTTCAAGTAGCGATCGCAGATCAGCCCGTAAATTATTGATAGACCAATTCCTTTGCCCCTCAATCTGACAACTGGTATCCAACGCCCAATCCTTCTCAGCCCCACGTTTGCCCGTTTCCCGGTTAATGCGAATCAGAAACGCGGTCATTTCATTTGTCTGAAGAATCTTTTCTTTAATGCGTCGGGCATTAGTTTCGGCGTAACCAAATGGAGGACGAGGAGCCACCCAAACGTACATGGGGACATTTGGACGATACCGCCATAATTGCTGGGCGCATTCTGTAGCCGACTGCGAGACAGCATGAAACACGCCAAACACGGCATCAAAATGATAGCTGGAAATGTCAACCCCTGAACTGAGACTGGGAGTAATTAAAAAAGCGTCAAGATCCTTAATGGCAATGTTAATCTCCCTAATGAAAATCACATTCTCTTCAGACCCGCTATTTTCCGAGTGAATAGCCCACACCCGTAACTTGCGGTCTTCGGCTGATTCCGGTGTTTCGTCGCTATCATCAATTGCGGAACCATCATTGAGCGCTCGTTCTAACTTTTTGATGAAGCGCTTACTGTCACTGACCATCATCAGTTTTTTGCCCAACATCAGTTGAGCGTGAAACTCGGCAACGATTGCGCTGCTGTTTTTCCCCTCGTACCAATGAACTTGACGACCACCTGAGCGATACAGGTTTTTGATGATGAAAGGTTTTTCGCCAGTCGGTCGCAAATTCATGAAAAACTCAATGGTCAAATCATCGAGGTGAGCGTCTGCTAATACTACCAGCTTGGCATTGTAAACCAGATACTCCAGCACTTCCAGGATAGCCCCACGATGTTCCTTGCAGGTTTTGGACTTGAGCAGATGGGCGAGGTACTGACAGGCTTCATCAATAAATAGAATGTCATAAGCCTGTAAATCGTTCGCCATTTTATACAGAGAATCCACGGTAATGCTGAGAGCCTTTACCTGACCCCAGTCCCCGCAAGAAATTGCGGAGTACATTGCTGTTTGCAAGCGATCGCTGAGATTCTTGAGCAAAGTAACCCGATGCCCATTGTTCAAAAAGCTCAAGTTTGGGTTCTCTCTTCTGAGAACTGCCAAGATTTCAGTCTTTCCTGTTCCCATATCGGAAACCAAACCAACTAAACCCGATTGAGGTAGAGAGTGAATTGCAAGCGAGAGATAGCGAGTATTCACCGTTACATTGGGCTTGTACTTATGGAGTCCCCTGGCTCGGTTAATGAAAAATCTTTGCTTGTACTCGCTGATTCTCAAGGCATCAGCAATCATTGTGGTGACGGCTTTATCCGCTTTTTTCCCCAAAACCACAACCCAATCGTCAATTCCTTTCTCTGGCCCTGGCAGTAGCGCTACTTCACACTGGCAGCAAAGTTCTACAATTGCGGAAGCTGTGCGGCGTGTGGCTTGAAAAATCTGCTGTTTGGTTTTGGGTTTGCTTTCGTAGTCGAACAGAACAACGAATTTACGCCCCTTTTGAGTCATTGGGACTAAATCAGGGTGAAGTCTTTCTAAATCCTCCTTGCCCACTCGGCCATTCCAGATTCCAGGGAGTGCGATCGCTACAAATCCCAGTGTGAGGAGACAACCTGCCTTCTTCTCGCCCTCCGTAAGGATTACAGGGATTTCTGGATGTGCCATTACCCAAGCCCAAAAACCTAACGCCTCTCCCTCCGAGGTAATGGTAATATGTTCTGGCATCGGCACGTTATACCGGAGTGATACCAACCGCCATAAATGTAGGGGCATTCTCAAGTAGGTAACTCGGTTGGGAGTTTTGGGTGGTGATTCGTACTTGACTGGCTTTTGAGTTTGCTGCTGTGTTGTCTTGTCCCATTCAAGGCAGGGGTAATCTGGTTTCATCCGTCCCCAGTCCATCGCCAACCAATCATTAAGCGGGTCAAGTCCGCTAACCCACCATGCACCTGCTTCCGCGTGGGCATATCGTTTCAAGTACCCATCACGCAGTCGCCCATCGTTACGTCTGGCAGTTTGAGGTAGGGCGCATAACAGATATTCGTATATTGATGGCCCTGATAGAGAACGGACATTCAAAGCTGTTAACTTTGGGTCAACACCTGAACCAACAACCCATTCTTGCCAATGGCTTTGAGTTAGCTGGTCGTTTCCATTAGCTTCATTGATGCTAATTACATTGGTTTGTGCCATTTTGATAACCTCCGATAATGGTTGTATTCATCGGAGCTACCCACTGTTAATGGCTAAAGTAGCAGTGCTGATATCAAGTGTTGCCAATGGCTAACCACTTTATCTCTACTCAGTAAAGAAAAAATTTCAGATTTACAAGAAACCAATCGTCTTGACTAAAAGGCCTGAAATTAAGAGCATGAAACTCTCATGATTAGTTTTATAGGGTTGATGTCACCTGATTAAAGCTGTGCTAACTTTACCTCAACTACGCAGACATTGTTAAACTGAGATTGCTATATAAACGGTTAGTAGCCTAATTGCTAGGCGTATGTCTTGCGTATGGGCAGCTAGCCGATTTCTTATTTTTTACTTGCTTCCAAAGCTGACCAAGCGGCTGGTGTAATGTTTGGAATTAGTTTATGAATAGTCAAAAATGCAGAAATCAGCCCTATGCTTTAGCTCAAGGCAAAATAAAACAGCTTTTAATTGAAAAAACAAAATATTCACGATGCTATCCTCATATACGAGGCATCTAGGCTTAAAATTCATCCCTAAATTATTTGCATCTAAGTAGCTCTTGCTGACATTCCGCTTTAAATCTAGAGTCGGGGAAAATTGTAGCGCCAGATGCCTTTTTTGCAATTTGTCCAAAAAAAGGCATAAAATATCCGACCCTGTATGCTAAGATTGCGAACAGGGGTCGAGTCGTGAGGCCTCGTTAGTTCTTCAAACAATTTGGTGTCTGTCTGACCCGCCAAAGTCTTGGACATCAATACTGTTATCTAACGACTCCCCTTACCATTTTGACTATCCGAATATACTGCTAGTGTCGTTGCCCCCTCCTTTTTGTATTGATTGATTTCAGTCTGATTTGCAGACTTACTTTGGTAAGGTTAGCATGAAAAGCTGCTTGACAGTATCAAAACAGGCTAATCTGTTTTGTTTTGCAGGCTTGCAAATACTCAGGCATTTGCCTGAAAAACAAATCCACTCGCGCTATCCACCCTTTCAATAGACAGTTAACTCTTGAAGCAGTGTGCTTAAGCAGTTGAGTAAGCCATTTTATCAACGGTGCTAGATGAACTAGCACCGTTTCAGTTTTTTCTAATCGAGAACATATATTTTGAACCATGTTTTCCTTTAATACTATTCGTGCGGTGTTTGGTGCTGTTCGGTTAACCATTGCAGTGCTAGCACTCTTAAAATGTGGCTCATATTCGTTTTCATGCTTGTGCAAGCCTGCTTGAGTTGCTCTCGTTCATCTTCCAGCATGAAAACCCTGACCTCTGCTGCACCTTCTTGCCGACTGGTAACTATTGGAATGCTCATAATAAGCTCTGTTTGGCTAGCTGTGTTATACGAAACTTGCTCATTAGTATAACATTCAGGCGAATTTCTGTGTGATACGGATGAAGAGATTTCTTCTGTTAATTTTTGTGATGACTCTGGCTCAATAACTTTTTTGGAGGTTCTAGATACCCCTTTTGTACTAAGACTTCTTTTATAAGTTCGTCCAATAAGCTGCTAACAGTTTTATCCTCATCCTCTGCCCATCGCTCTAGCGCTTGTTTTACATAATCGCTTGTGACAAACATTACTCGTGGTCTTTTACCTGCTGGCATTTTTTAACTTTAAATTGTGTACCTCAGTCAAGACAGTAGCTAATTCTCAGATACTTAGCTACAATCTGTCTGATTTTTTTTTGATAAAAGTAAATTAATTCTTCTATTTATGCTGATAATTCTCTGAGAAAATGCTACTTTAAAGTTGTCAGCCAAAAACAGCCACAAAACAAAGGCAACAGAAGCCAGAAAGTGATGCTTTGGCTTGCCCCTAACTGGATATCTGGATTTGTCTAGATTTGCCTAAAAATCAACGCCAAGCCAGAAAAATCAAGACTTTACCAATCATCTGAACCATGACAGCTATATATTCCAATGCCAAAAATTGGCTAGTCCAAGCCGACTTGTTAGCCAAATCCGGGCTAACTGACCTTATCGCCGGAAAAGACTCAGGTGCAGGGTATGGCAAGGCAATCATCAGTGACTTTTCGATCATGATGCCTGCCGCATACTCACTTGTTCGCAACCGCAACATCATGCACCACGAAACCATCTCAAAAGATGGGGCATGGGTGCGGTATGTAGAAGGAACGCGTCTTGACTTAAAAGACGTTCAATTCTTCTGGGGCAGTGCAGCTCTAGCTCAAAGTGACCACACTTTACTGCACGAAGATAAAGCCAAAAAAGCAGAACTGGCACTAGAAAGCATTCTTGCAGACTTAGCAGTTCTGAATATTCCTTCGGGGATAAAGCTTTCAATTAGTTTGAGCAACCACAACCCCGAACGCTGGGCGACTGAGATTAAGCGCAGAGTTGAAGGGACTCACACCTTTGAGCATCTGCACCCTGTAACCCGTTCCATTGTCACCAAGACAGTTGAAATCGTAGTCACAGGCATTTATCCCGAAGGTTTTGGCAGCATTGCCCACTGCTTATTCGGTGAAGCGTCCCTGGTACTAGACCCCTCAGAATTAGCGATCGCTCTCGATATCGGTTCATCAACTTGGTTGATTACCGTGTTCAACGGTAGCGGTGCAGTGATTGACAGACACCTGATTGAAGGTGGAGCGGGTGAACTGCATTCGATGATTGCAGAAGCCCTCGACAAACGAAACGACAGAGTGAGTCTGCTGTCCAAGGACGTGAAGCACTCGCCCAGCTTGGTGAACCAGGGGATTCTAGAAGGCACTTTCACTTATGGCGGCAACCACCTCACAGGTAAAAAATTTGAAACAGAGTACAGCCAGTGTCTAGATGAATGGTGGAGTACCAGGATTGAGAAATTCGCCAATTTCGTTACCTCCGGTAATTACCTCGATAGAGCGAAATACCTTGTCGCCTGGGGTGGGGGTGTTTCGCTGCCAGTGGTGGATCAAAACTTAGCCGGTTTAGGCTTTGTGGTCTTGAACAATCCCCAATTCATCAATGCTTTGGGGTTGAAGCTATTAACTCAAATTGCAAGAGGAGCTTAATCAATGAATTACGAATCTCGGCGTATAACCATCTCCTACCTAGCAGTAATTGAATTGTGCAAGATTTTTGATTTACCCCAAGATGCGCCAACACAAGCACTTTCAGCAGGTGTAGAGAAACTGATTTTTCAACACGGTAATGTGCAAACATCACCAAAACCCGAAACAGCACAATCTACACAGCCCAATAAATCAGCACTTAGCGCAATGGTCACTAATTTCAAAGGGGCAGCATGACCAAATCCAGATTTAGAAACACGGTTTTAGGCATTGGTGCAACAGCAGCAGCGATCGCAGTTGGCTATTTCGGAGTGCAGTACTTCGGTCGTAACAATATGTTCACCATCGCCGCAGCCGTGGGTGGTGGAGGGGCTATCAGCTATGTACTTCAAAAACCGAGTCAGCCAGAAGCACCAACCGCACCGATAAAAGCTCAAAGGAAAAGAAATAAGTTGTGAGATCCCAAACATGATGCAGACACAACCCCAGAAGAGGACTAGCTCTCATCATCAGTAGTTCGGGCAAGAGTATCGTATAGAAAATAGGAGGAATTATGTCACAGTCCGGGTTTGAGGCGCTTAAAGAAATGATTTCTAGAAACCTCGATAAAGGTAAAAAAGGAGAGACAACCTTTCATGGTGAACCGTCTGAAAATGTCGGCCCAATTTTAAGTGCAGCTAGCGAATTAGGTTTAGAGCAACACACTGTTTTGAAGCCAAACGGGGAGACTTACAAAATCACTCTCAAGCGAAAGAATTAGAAGTTACGCGATAAAAACCCAAAGGAGAAGAAAGAAGTCATGAGCAACCAAGACACCGTGCAGACACAGCCAAGCCTAACAACAACCGAAATAATGACCATCATCCTGGGTTGCGAACAAACTCTAAGGTTTGTGCAAGCATCCCCAAATTACAAGCAAATCGAAGCCTCCGACCGATTCAGTACATCGAATGACTTAAAGATGGGTGATGCTGTGCAAGCTTTGATGGAGATTCACGAAGCAATCCTAAATATCGAGTTCTACTCCCAAGTTTGAGGAAGCAAATGCTTTCAATGACAGCCTTGCAACGTAACCACCTCTACCAATTCCGTGGTCAACAACTGCGCTACAGCCACCGTTCTAATTGTCGAGTCAATGCCCCTTTCGTTTTTAACGACTCCAAGGGCAGGCGAAAAGAATTAAGTCAAAACCAAGTGCAGAGGGAGGTTTTTGAACTTGTTGAGTTTTGTGAAAACTGATGATGAAGCGATCGCACCTGCCGGCAAGCTTGGCGATCGCCTAATCAGGATGTATCTCGATACGCAAAACGATTTGTACTTAAGGATTCTAACAAATGACACTTGACTACAAAAATCCCAACGATTGGGGACGCTCACCGCTAACTGACCGCGCCTTGAGACTACAGCAAATCAAAGCAGAAAATCCTAAACAGTGGGCGGCAATGATTGAGGAAGATATCGAGGCACTCTCCATGTCAGTTAACGCAGAAGGCACAGAATTTAGAGACACGTTAGCACATACCCAATTAGGAGCTAATGCGGAGAAATTAGGGGGATGGGATAACGCGATGATTATCGCCAATGCAATAGAACGTGGTGATATCGAAGCAGCGAGAGAATTGATTGTCAATTACCCAGAATCACGCGAGTTAGTTGAGCGAGTTATTACTGTTTCTGAAAAATACAGGCAGCGATGAAGTTTCACATTAACCCAATAATCTGGATAGCAATTGGGATTAATGCACTATCCCTCGGCATCGTGACTAGTGCTGTTATCTCCAAAAGAATTGGTTCAGATAGCGCAATAACTGAACGGGCGAAAGGATTAAACTTAATAGCCCAACACTTTAAATCTGATACGTGCTGGACATCCAATAATTCAAAACCTTTCAAGCTCGGTGATGAAGTAAATACCCCAGGTTCTCTAACTGGGAAGCTCCCCACTTCCTGTATTAAGAGCGTAAAGACTGGACAGATTTTAAAGGTTGTTTACGCCGAAGGGCGATTAATAGTTTCTCAGATTTACTCAAAAACTGAACTAAACAATCAACTATCAATTCTTAAAGAGGACACTGATTTAAATGAAAAGTCGTCAACAAAAAAGTGGTGAACCCAAGAAGAATATTGCTGTCTCTATTCAAAAAATAGTAGCAAAAGTATTTGGGTTTCTCAGGGAAGTATTAAAGTTAATTTGGCTGATAGCCGAGAACTCAATGCGGCTAATTACCTTTGCATTCTCGCTGATCGTAAAGCTGTTAGCTAACCCCACAGCCCCTTGTATAGTGGCCATCATAGCCTTTGTAGCAGTGTGCGCCGTGGCAACAGCACAATGGGCTGCGATCGGAATATGGCTTGGTAAGTTATTTGGCATTTCGGGGCTATGGAATATCGGCACAGCTACTTGTGGTATTTTGCTGGGATTAGGGATAAATATTTATCAACTTTCACCCGAACTTTGGAAGATTAGGCAGGATATTTCACGGGCATACTTGGCTTTAGGAATTGATGTTGAAAGTAGTGAACGCTTTGATAACCCAGAAGAACGACTGGAAAACTGGTTGACTCTTGACCACGGAATGTTGAAATCAACTCGGCTAATCAGTTATGCCATAGAAACTGCATTAGTTTTATGCTATGCATTCCTCGCTACAGGATTGAATTTTTATGCTCTAATCATGGCTGCAATAAGTCTGCTCCTGCCTGAGAAATGCTTACTTCTGGTGAGCAGCACAATCTCTGTGTTAGGTCAGGTTTCCGACAAGATGGGCGACTCTGAACCTGAAACAGACCATGTAAATTTCACCTAATTAAAGGAATAATCCCATCCAATATACGCTGGGTGGGATTTTATTAATTAAATTAAATTACCAATTCCCATGTTAGTAACCAAATCCTTGTCGCGTGACCCATTAAAAGCCTTGTTCTTTGCCCACATCGAGGAGCAAGATTCTGATACACTGCAATCAAAAATTAAAATAATTCAGCAATTTATAAGGGAACTTGAAGAGTTAGAATGCAATAGCGAAAACCAGTCTAACTTCCTGCATTGGGCATCAATTGCTAGTGGGTTCTCAGGATGTCTCGCTCTAACCGGAGTTACCTTACTAAATCCTATTTTAGGTCTAATTGTAGCGAGTTCTGCGGTCAGCAGTGCAGGAGTAATAATTAGTGGGAGCTACCTGAGAAATCAGAAAGTTTCTGAAGTTGTGCAGAAAGTTAAAAGATATAGATTAGCTCTTAACTCCAGCACTCCTAAAAACTGGGCTATTCTATGGCATTTGTCTGGGTCAGAACTATTCCTTGATAGCCTGTGGGATGCATCAAAGGGAAATATTAATCATAGGGGTCATTTAATCAGAAATGATGGTAAAAATGCCTTAGCAGTAGCTACCGATTACTCGGCTGAACGGATGGGGATATCTCGCAATGAGCTTCTTGCTCAAGCACAGACAATAATCTCTCTTGACCAAACAAGTATTCACACTCAACCAACTTTACTTCAAGCAAGCAATGCCCATGAAAGTGCCATCCCTGCGGCATTGGTGACAAGTTAAGGAAAAGGAGAAATTGTCAAGGGTGATATTTGTAGTGTTCAAAAATAGTGGGAAACTCAATCTAGACAAGTAATTGAGCGATTGAGACTTAGCCATGACCACCAGCAAAAAAACCAATAGAGACCATGCCAAAAAGAAACACAGACCAATGGTGGAAGACGAAGTAATTGCAGAGCAACTGGAAAGATTACTGACACCAGCGATTACAAATCAAGAAAATTACTACCGAAAACTAGGACTCAGGGAACGGATACTGAATTTACCATTGATGATGGCTGCGGTGCTGACCTTGTTATGGAGAGATGTAGCAGGAGTCAGGGAACTGACAAGAATGTTAGCCAGAGACGGTTTTCTGTGGTGTAATCCCACAAAAGTTAGTCAACAAGCAGTATCACAGAGATTTTTGACATTTCCATCAGAATTATTTGAAAAAGTATTTAAAGATTTATTGCCTAGTTTGAGAGCGGCTTGGCATAGTAGAAATAAACGTCCATTACCAGAAAGTATTCAGTTTACATTATTAAAATTCGAGAAAATTTGGATAGTAGACGGGTCAACACTGGAGGCATTGTTTAGGAAAATACAAAGTTTAGAGGAAGCTCAAAGAGGACAATTAGCAGGAAAGATGAGTACAGTCATTGATTTAATGACCAGATTACCTGTAGAAATTTGGTTTGAAGAAAATCCTAAAGCTTCTGATACTAAACTAGAAGAAAATATCCTAAATTTAGTTAGAGCCGGAACTTTACTCTTATTAGATAGAGGTTTTTATCACTTTAACTTTTGGCATCAATTAATCGAGAATAAAGTTGACTTTATTACCAGAATAAAGAAAGGAGCAGCAATCAAAGTAGAACAGGTGTTGACAGATAGTTATGGACTGCGAGACCGGAAGATACGTCTCGGTTCTGGCACTAAAAAGACTCCGTTTATAACTTTACGTTTGATTGAAGTAAGGTCGGGAAAAACATGGCATTCTTATTTAACCAGCGTCCTAGACCCTCATGTTTTACCCCCTTATGTAGTAGCAGATTTATATCGGCGGCGTTGGCGAATTGAAGATGCTTTTAATATAGTCAAAAGACTCTTGGGGTTAAGTTATTTATGGACAGGTTCAATTAATGGAATTAAGTTACAAATTTGGGCGACGTGGTTATTTTATGCGGTTTTAGTAGATTTAGGTGATGCCGTAGCGGATGAACTCTCTCTACCCTTTGATGAAATCTCATTAGAAATGATTTATCGTGGTCTTTACCATTTTACAATGGCTCATCAAAAAGGTAACACAACAGATACTATTAAGTATTTTGCTGACCCTCAAAATCGAGATTTAGGTATTATCAAACAGAAGCGAAAACCAAACGTTAAGTTAATTGTCGCTCCTTTTCCTGATCTCCAACGAGGGTCTGACCAGTTTTTTTTCAGCGATTCTCTCAAAGCCTCTTGACAAAAGACTTACAGCTTTAACTTGTCACCAATGTCCCTGCGGTATTAAACCACACTCTCTCCTCAGCACCGAACCATCACCAAACGGCATTAAATATTCTTGATGCACTGGTATTAACTGCTGATAATAAAACCTTGGGTGGATGTGTGATTATTGCCTCTCCGGGTGCAGGGAAGACTACGTTTCTAGGTACAGCATGGGGGAGACTCAGAACCAAATATGGTGATAAATTCCAATCTCTTGCTGTGGTGGTCAAACAGAGTGATGTCGCCTTTTTTAAGAGATTCGCTACTCATGCGATCGCTGTGAAAGACAGCCCCGTAGCTGCGGCATTGGCAATCATCAAGTTTATCGACTGTGGAATGAAAGGAGGAAAAATAACCCGTGTGTTCCTAGATGACTTTTTGACAATGAATTTGTTGTTTGAGAATGCCCTTAAGAACGTCTGGATTGACCCCGGTAGCTACGCTATATCAGATAAGAAAGAGTTGGGGTTAGTGTCATTAGCAGGGCATTTACAGGCAACTCTAAATGAGGCTTGGTTGGTAGGACGTGAATATAATTTATCTCTCTGGGTAAGTTCTCACTCACCCAACCTAGATGCATTACCCTTTTGCGGAAGTAGAGATTCGCGGAGCGTTGGGGACATTATATTTTTAGCCAAAAATAACAAGCGGGAATTCATTGAGCTTGCACTAAGCAATGCCCACTTAATTAGCAATGGCGCAAAGCGATCAGAACTCAAGATTTTACTTGATGGACTAGACTCTGGAACTGAACCTTTGATTTTGTCTAATAATAATAATTGGGTGCTTGGTGTAGTACCTAATTCTATTTATGCCGAATATCAAACTTACAGAGAGCAGTGTTTAGAGGCTGTGGATGCTACACAGAACAGCGTAGTAGAGCAGAAAACCTCTATTCAACAATCCGATACAAGGCAGCAGCTTGAACGTTTTTTAGAACTTCCTTCAGCCGAAAGGGTTAACATTCCCAACCTATCTATAATTGCGTCTACAATTCTGGAAATCATAAAATCTGGTAATCCTCCGGTGAAGTTCGACGCGGTTAGAAAATCTCGTCGGTGGGGAGAGGAAGCACCAATCACCGCTACTGTAAAAGAGGGAATTAGTGAGTTGATAACACTTAAATTAATCGACGGAGATAACGAAATTGGCTATACCCCCACGGCATAACCAGGAACCAGGAACGGGATACAGATGGCAGACATAAGCCCCAGTAACGACGCAGGAACAAGGCTTGTAGCGTTCCTGTTCCTCGTTCCTCTATTTGTTCCTTGAGTGTGTTCCTGGGTTCCAAGTACGCAAATAGTATTTACATTAATAAGTTTGTTTCGGAGCATTTCAATGTACGACATCAAAAAAGAATCAATCCCAACAGAGCATAACCATGAAACAGGTTACGCCACCAATTATCACTTACAAGATTTGACTTGGGCGGAACATATTTCTATTTGTCCAGGACAGGAAATTTATTCTAAATCAATGTATGTAGAGGTAAGCGGAGAGATTTGCACTACATACAAATATCCGTATCAATACAAAGAAGAAAGCCCTTGTTTGTATGAGGGAATAAGGTATGTCGGCAAGCGCTTACCTGCCAAGCAAAGTTAGGTCAGTAGACAAGTAAATATTTTCCCAAAATTGGGAATAATCACCAACCATCTGGGTAATCCTGGATGGTTTTCTGGTTTACTAGAAGATAAGCTTATGGGTGTTCATCATGATTGATTTACTGTCCGAGGATTTAAAGCACTCCGAGAGATACAAGGGTTGTAGCATTGATATTTGGCGTGATGACAGGCGCGGCTGCTACTTGGCTGAATTATATGCCCCGGTACGCAATAGAATGTTGTTACAACAAAGGCAACCATTCTCAGATATTCAATCGGCTGTAGCTTACATGAAAGAACAGATCGATAAATACTATTCGCAAGGTTGGTATAAAGACTGCATTATTGACGTGTGGTTTGATCCATACTTGTACTCCTACTTGGCTGAATTATATGTACCTGTGCAATCAGAAATGGTGTCACAAGAAAAGCAAGCATTCTCAGATATTCAATCAGCCCTAGCTTACATGAGGGCGCAAATCGATAAGTTATCCTTTTAATATCCGTGTGCTGCATTTCGGAGGAATGTCCATGATCCACAAAGTTTTCATGCCTAATGGAAAACAATTAGCCAGTCACGACGCTTGGATGATGATGCACCCGGCAATGGATGCTGATTGTCAATTTTCAGTGGGTGATTTGGTTGAATTAGAAGAAGGGATTTTTGTTCTTAATGAAGATATTAACCCAATGAAATTAGCAACCGACAAGCAGATTCAACAGGCTCTATTGCAACCAAATAGTTCAGATTTGTAATCTGATACGTTGAGTTATCACCCAACCAAAAAGAGTAAAACTTGTTAGTTGTATGAAATTCTCAGATTTACAGCGCGGCGATTTATTTTGTTTCCCAAGCGGCGAAGACACCTACAAAAAAATAGGAGATACACTTGCAATGCCCTTATGCAGCCGAATGAATCACGTAGCAGATGTGCGTGTGGGAACTGAAGTTATCGGCATAGAACCAAGCGCTTACTCGCGTGATAGAGAGGAAAATATGCCTGACTTTGAAGGGCTAACCTGGGAGCTTCAATGCCTTATGGCAGAAATGGGACAGTAGTTTATCTGTAGTGATCTGTTTGACAAGCTTTTTTAGTTTTGCGAACTGTGGTCAAAAATTATGCAAGCGGTATTACCTGAAACCGAACTGATTTTAATTCAAATTGCAGAAAAATACTATCCGCACACACACTTTAGGATAATCCCCGAATTTAATTTTAAAGTAGATAATTGGATAGAAATGAATTTTCTGGCATATCTTAGTGAATCTACTTCTGAGGATAGGCCACATAGTAATCCATTTCATAAATATTATCGAAGAGATAGATTTGATTTTAATCTAGCTTTTGCATTGAAAGATACTCGTTTATTTTTATCCGGTGATTGGCATGAAGTCACCCTTACGCTGCATTATAGTTTGGCTGGCGGCTGTTCGTGGTGGGATGAAGGGGTTCGGATCGCTCGTCCTCATCCTCATGGTGATAAGTTAGAAGCGATCGCGCAAGAGATGTATCCTTTATTGAGACAAGGTGATAAATTTACAATTGCTTAGAGTAGCAGGTAAATAACCTTAATCAGGTTTGGGCGCATTTACATCAGGGTAGAGAGCGCGATATTGTGACCACTGCTGTCGATAAAACTCTATCCCAGGCTGAGTAATAACCAGCTTGGTTGAGTGCTTACTGTCTTTGTTCCAGTAGCCAACTTCTTTGACTAAGCCGTTATCTGTTCCGTAATAATCTCGCAATCTCAACCAAGTCCATTGCCAACTAAACCCGGCATAATCCCCAAAGCTTAAGCCACTATCTATCCCTAATTCACCAGCTTGATATGCTGGGCATCACCGTGCCAAATTGGGAAAATTGTACGCTAAGAAGCTGATGCTAACCTCAACGCTATGAAAATAAGTTGTTTTGAGCAAATGGCATACCTCTATTTATCATTTTTGGCTCGAATTAGTCTTTCCAGATGGTGCAGAGTACTAGCAATACTCTGCACCAATCAATTGAGGATAAACAGCCGCTCACGGGTGCTATAGAAAAGCGAGGGGCTAAGATGCTTGCTGGATAACGCTTTTAGCCTTAGCGTACAATTTTCCCGTTTTGGCACGGTGATGCCAGTGTTATTTAACACAAGCTGTTGGGTAACTTAAATATAGATACCAAAGTAAATTTATTAGGTAATTTTTAATATGACTCTTTAGTAGAACTCATTCGAGACAAATTAAAAAAGTAGCGTTTATCGAATCGGCGTTTGACTGCCATAACAACACGACTAACAATCTTCTAGCACTAACGAAACATAATGGCTAACGACAAATCAAAAGAAACTGACTTACCTCGCCGTCGCAGAACAAGGGACGATGATATTGCTGATAAGCGAAAAGAGTATACTGAAAAAATCAAACCATTGCCAAAAGACTTGAAATTTACAAGCTATGATGATGTGAAATAGTCCTATCCCGTCAGATGACACTTGGCGGGTATTCTCGGATCACAAGAAGCAAAATGCGGATTACACAAGCTGATATGTCGCTTTTCTTCGGAGAAGGGAATTAATGGAAACTTGCTATGCCTGATGGCAAGACCGTTCGTGCGGCGTAGCAAACAAAAGCTAGTCTAGACAGTACAAAACTCGCTCAACTTGATGCTGGGCGAGTCTCAGCTTATTTAGCTGACACAAATTTAGCCTTGTGTTCTGGCTCTATTCAGTGCTTGTTCATCGACAACAATTTGTCCGTCAGTCTGCACCCATCGCCACAAGCCCTGCAAGAAGTTCTCGTCAGGACAGTCGCCTATTGTGACGATATCCAAAAGTTCAGCCCCGCTACCTTCACTACGAATGTACCCCAGTGGTTGATCATTGAAAGTTCCGATAATTTGCTTAGGGATTTTTGAAGCATTGATCAGGATATCGCCCAAGTGTTTCTGAAAAGCTGGTAAACCGCCTAACGGTTTCCAATGTTGATGAAACGTATACATCCTGTTTTCATCAAATAATCTATGTGCTAAACCATCAAAGACAATATCTTCATAGCCAAAAACCTCTATGTAACCAGGGAGTTTTTCCCAATCAAAATTGTTCTTAGGCATCCAAATAGCTTTTACTATGCGATATATATTCCATTCAGCTTCTTTATTCTCATACACTTCATCGTCTAATAATTCTACGATGTGAGTTACTCTCGCTCCTTGTATCAGTAGCATTAGATCACCCTTGAGAGGTTCTTTAGCATTAGGTTTATCTTTATAATTACGCCAGTGTAGACAAAAAATATTCGTTCCGGGAATAGCCATATCATCAGGATCACTGTAAGCCCAACGCCCTTGATCTTTCACGTTCTTCAACCACTTCAACTGTGATAAATCCATAAATTATTATCGGGATAAATTTTCTTGAAAATACTGCTTACTTGTCAAACATGACCCAGAATTCCGTAAACTGCTAGGTTTGTCCAACCCTATATATAAATTGCCCAAGATCAAGCCTGTTTCTGCTCGTTCTCCAACACCGGGAAGTACCGCCGAGTGTTAAGGGGTTTCTTCCACCCAGTCAACTCATACAGGTACTCATCAGGGTCTAGGTTAAGCATCGTTGCCCATTGATTGATTTGACTGCCGTTGATGTTTATCCGCTCACACAGGTCAGTCTTAGTTAGCCCGTAAGTTACTCTCGTCTAAACCCAGACAACTAGCGGGTATTATCTCAATCGTGGTTGGTGGTAGCAATTGCTGGCGCATCCAGGGAGAGCGATCGCTTTTAATCGGCAGTCATTATTGAGATACAGCCTAACTTTAAGGTAAAAGGTCAACGGTTCAGTTCAGATGAATTGAAGCGACTGTTTAACGAGTTGGTAGAGGCGAGTCTTTAGTCTGGCTCGTGCTACCCATTTACTTATCGGAACTCAACTTGAGAGAATCCTACTTCTGATAAGTAACTCCACCGATCGCACAGTTTGAGGAATTAACCAAAGAGTAGATTCATGGGTGGCAGGAGTCACCCACGTTTTTTATAAACTTCCGAAAAATGAAAGCCGTTTATCAAGTCTTTATTAATTTGTGATGTAATTACTGATGCCTGACTAAAAACAGAAAGGTCAAGCTGAAAACAGCCAACATCAAAATTATATTTATCAAAAATGAAAACGTTAATATTTTTGTGCAATGAAGATACCGAAATTGACATCCGCAAAAACATAGAGGACGCAAAAAAACAAATTGCTGCTGAGAAATTTTACAATACTACGTGGAGTTCGGGAAATAATACCAAGATTAAAGTTGGAGATAGAGCTTACCTTAAACGAACAGGTAGCAAACCGCATGGATTTTTTGCTGCTGGTAAAGTTCTTGCTGCACCTGATAGCTGCCAGTTAAGAAAACAAGATGAGTATAATCATCTAAGTGAAGCTTATTTTAATAGATTCTATGGAAACAGTTTTATGGTGACTCTTCATATAGATTCTGTTGTTGATTTTGATCAGCCTTTAGAGCAAGAAAAATTAAAGTATATGCCTCAGTTCAAGGGGGCTAATTTCAAATTTCAGCAGGGAGGATGTGAGTTTGATGAAAGATTTTGTGAAAGTTTAGATTCGGCTTGGGAAGTCCATTCAATGCCTCTTTCGAGGAGAGGATCTGGTAAGCGTTTAGTTGATATTTTCTGCGAGAAGGGCAAGAATCACAAGGATGAGATGAACTATCAAGATGCTATTAAAGCATACAACCAGGCACTTGACATTCAGCCCGGATATTCAAAAGCCATTAATGCCTTGAACTTGTGTGAAAGTCTACTAAAGAAGCAAATTGCTAAAAAAATATCTGAAACTGAAGAAATAAAACCTGATAACACCTCTGAGGAATCAGAATCTTCAAACACCTTAGAACCTAGTAATGAAGTTGAAATTATTGAAAACATAAGTATAGTCTCAATTCCAGAGAAAAAAGAAAACGAAGAAGAGGCAGATTTACTAGGTGCTGGTTTTGGCAATTATCAAAAAAACAAAGAAGTTGAGAAAGCCGCAATTGATTTTGTAATGAAACAGTATAATGGCTGGAACATTCAATCTGTTGAAAGAGATAACGTAGGTTACGACTTAATTTGTACTAAAGATTCCATAGTCAAAAATGTTGAAGTAAAGGGTGTTTCTGGAAAGGAACCAGCTTTTATAATTACTGCCAACGAAGTTGAGCAGGCAAATAAAAATCCTAATTTTGTGCTTTGGGTTGTCACTTCAGCACTTAATAGCCCAAAAGGACACTGTTGGACTGGATGTGAAATGTTGTCTCAGTTTGAGCTAAAACCAATTCAATACATGGCTCGGCAACGTCCAATATTTAAAGTTGAATAAAGCGAACTCAAACAGCACAGCAGACCGTTTAGCATGACTTTAGGACACGCAGCATTTGGGCGAGTAAAACTGTCAGTAAAGAGAATGAATTACTGACTACCAGCCCTCACGCAAAGCTTTAACAAAGGTATTTGTGGCGTGTTCTGGCTCACTAAAAGGAATTCGGGAATTCAGATCGAGTACGTACAAAATAGCGGCTTCTAAATTCTGGGAATAGGCATTGATGCTCACTTGTACCCGGTCAGATTGAAAACTAATACCCAAAGCGCAGAGTGCCTCCCAATGAACAGCCAAGGGTTCAACTTCATATTCATCTAAGTCGAGCAAGTACAAATTAGCCAAAAGCCGTTGCTCTGGACTACGATTTAAATCACGGATATCATAAGCAATTTGTTCAGCGTTGATTCTCATAGGGGATCACCTGTCTATTGCATTGGTATAAGTTGCAATTCTGGTAAAGCACTAGAAGCCTGATTCTCTCGTGTGGAATGAGTAGGTTGTTTGACGGTAGACTTTCAGTAAATTGTAGTATAACAAGCGCTCGAATTCATACTTCAATGGAGCAATTAATGTATGCTATTTGATTAGTGACATAATGGCTATTTCAAAATGAAAAGGAAACTGTCACCTAAAAAATTAGACCAATTGATTTTAATGATTGAAGAGCATGGTCTAGATTGGAATATAAGCAGGTACACTAAAGAGGGTATAAGTACGTATCGAGCTTCAGTTTCACCCCCAATAGCGTCTAATTTAGCAGAACCGAAACCTACGTTTAGTAGAGGCGAGTGGAAAACTCCAGTAGAGGCTTTGGCTGATGCCTATGCGAGGTACAAGGCAAGTAGATTTATGCCAATAGTCGAGCAAATGGGATTACCCTAATCAAAGTTGATTAACTAAAGCTTGACGTTTCGCCTCGTATTCCTGCTGAGTGAGGATACCTGCCTCCAAAAGTATTCACCTGTGAACGCTTACGGTGTGATATACCTGTTAACCCCGTAACTGAGCTAGTTATTCCTCCATTGTTAGTGCAGGCGTTCGCATGAATGCAGAACAGTCAGAAAAATTGTTATGTACTCCACGGGTATTATAAGCTTGCAGGACAGAAAGCAATTAGAACAAGGGGTGACATACAAACATATATGTTGATTCTGCGCGATTACCAACAAGATTTAGTTTCAAAAACTTTTACTGCTTGGTCTTGTGGAATTAGAAAAGTATTATTGCAACTGAGTACGGGTGGCGGCAAGACTATTATCTTTGCTGCAATCGCATCTGAATTTATAGCCCAAGGTGAAGGTGTGTTGGTAGTCGCTCACAGGGAGGAATTAATTCTCCAGGCCAGCGAGAAACTGACGGCAGCTACAAAAGTACAACCAGGAATCATCAAAGCAGGATACAAGCCAACTGATTCCTTAATTCAAGTAGCCAGTATCCAAACTCTTTTTCGTCGCCAAACTTACCCAATAGCGAAGGTTGTGATTATTGATGAAGCTCACCATTCTTCAGCTAATAGTTACCGTAAATTGCTAGATGCTTATCCAGATGCACTCATTTTGGGACTGACAGCTACACCAAGACGTGAAGATGGTTATGGACTGCGAGATATTTTCGACCACCTGATTTGCTCAATTAAGACCCAAGAATTAATAGCCCTTGGATATTTGACAGATTATAAGTTAATCGCTGGCTTTAAATATAGCAAACACAAAGTCCCTAAAAAACGTGACTTCACCAGAAAAGAATTAGAAGAAGTTGCTTCTGATTACAAACCTGCTGAGGTGTTAAAGCAGTGGAAAAAATTTTGTGCTGGTAAAAAGACAATTATTTTTGCGGTCAACGTCAAGCATTCTCAAGATATCGCAGCAGTATTTTATGCAGATGGCATCACCTGTGAGCATCTTGATGGAAATACACCACACTCACAGCGTCAAGCAATTTTAGATAGATTTCGTAATGGTCAGACGCAGGTGATTAGCAATTGTGCCATTTTGACTGAGGGATTTGATTGTCCTGACTCACTGGCGGCGGTGATTGCTCGACCTACTAGCAGTGTTACTCTTTGGTTGCAAATGATTGGCAGAATATTACGCCCTGCCCCGCTTAAGGAATATGCAACTATCCTAGACATGACTGATAACTGGTTTCGGCTTGGTCGTCCTTGTGACAACAGAGAATGGAGCCTTGACCCGATATCCTGCGACCCAGATACCCAAGGGGTAAGATGCTGTCCGCACTGTCACCATGTTTTCAAACCAATGCCAGCCCTAGTTCGTACTCAAGAATACTTTAATTCCACTCTAGCAGAGTTTGTGACTCAATATGAAGCGGATTGTCCCAACTGCGGCGAATCTTTTAAGTGGATATTGTCAGAGGATTCTGGAATAGAAAATAGTGGAGTCCCGGTGATTGTTTCTAGCAACGAGATTGAATTTAAAGAAGTTCCTCCAGAAGTACGTCCTGTTTTACTGCGCCCAATTATTGAAGCTAAAAAGCGGAAGTTTAGGAGCGAAGGAAAAAAATCGTTTTTTTATAATTCCACAATTAGAAGCTGGTTCTTAAATTGCCAAGAACTAACTCTAACAGAGCTACTTTACGCTATTCAACTACTTGATTGCTCAGAAGAAACATTTGATAAGAGCATAGAATATTTAACTTTCAAAGTACGCATTGCTACTGAATGGGAAGATGTAACCCGAATTATGTCTCGTCGTCCAGACAATGTAAAAAAAGTTATTTGGAGTAATTTTTCTGGTTTAGAAAAAGACAGACTCAACAAAATGAAAGTACAGTATGAAAACGAAATGGAGGAATGGTTGACCGAAGAAAATCTGGCAGTAATAGCGAGTGACCTGGAAATCTGTGAAGACATTGAGATGATTTCTGATTTATGGCAAATCTATAAAACTGGAGTTTAGACTAAAAGCGATATGAGAGAACGCAAATCAAAAGGAATTAGAGGTTAAAAATATTATCTTGTCAGCCTTAAAGCATCCTGACCTTTAACAATTATTGTGTAGTATACCTGCTCAGAAAATAATACAATAATGATAATCATGAAAAGGGTGGGAGAGAAACGAGCGTCGCTCGTTTCTCTCCCACCCCCCTTATTCGATTATCATTATCATATAATAAGCAAGAAGAAAAGGGGTGTCTGATTGAATACAGGCCCCCTTTTGGCAGAAGCTGAGAAACGAACTACCATTACTCAGATGCCAAGATGAAACGTGCCAGATTAGAAGAATTCCGTCAAGCAGTCTACAAATATTTAGGCAGAGCACACGATGCAACTTTTGAGTTGACAGATGCCATATTGCTAACTAGAAATGTTTATTGCCTAGCAGAATTGTCCCTATCGCCAGTATTTAGAAGGAAGTGGCCAAGTATCTATGAGGCACTACAAGATAGTAGGCCACAGCGACAGAAATTGATGCAGCTATATATCAAACAAATCCCCGCAGAGGGACGACCATTGTTAGCAGGAGATCACACAAACTGGTCACGCCCAGATGCCGTCAGGTTGCAAGAGCGAACTTATGAGCATAGTGGCACATCCATAGCAGGAAATAAACCGATTACCATTGGTCAAGGATATAGCACAATTGCCTGGATACCTGAAAATGAGGGAAGTTGGGCATTACCATTAAGACATGAACGGATCACAAGTGCCGAAAGTCCTATTGGGAAAGCAATTTGGCAACTCAAACAGGTGTGTAAATATTTGCCTACCAGACCGATTTCAGTTTGGGATAGTGAATATGGTTGTGCGCCTTTTATCTTAAAAACTGCGAATATTCCAGCAGATATTCTCGTTCGGTTGCGTTCAAATCTGTGTTTATGGGGTGAACCAAAAGCTTATTCGGGAAAGGGGCGACCTAAAAAGCATGGTGATAAATTTAAACTGAATGAGCCCACAACATGGAATGAAGCAACATCTGTATTAGAAATAAATGACCCAAAATTAGGACGTGTGCGTGTGAGCTTGTGGAAAGATTTACACTTCCGTCAGGCTGCTACACGTCCAATGTTAATCATCAGAGTTGAACGTCTGGACGCGCAAGGTAACATGAGAGTGTCCAAACCTTTGTGGTTGGCTTGGGTAGGAGAAGAAATGCCACCCTTAGAAGAAGTTTGGTGTCTTTACTTGCGTCGCTTTACCATTGACCACTGGTATCGCTTTTTGAAGCAGCGTCTACATTGGACTGTACCAAACTTTGGTACTCCTAAGCAAAGTGAACGGTGGAGTGACCTCATGCCTCTGATGACTTGGGAATTGTGGTTAGCCCGCGATATCGTTACTGACAATCCTTTACCTTGGCAGAAGTCTCTAGATAAATTGACCCCTGGAAGAGTTGCTCAAGCTATAGGTGGAGTTTTTGCGGCCATTGGTACTCCCACCTCTGCACCCAAACCTCGCGGAAAGTCTCCCGGTTGGCAACAAGGAAAGAAGCGTCACCGTAAAAACCGATGTCCCATTGTTAAAAAAACAGTAGCACGACCACCTAAAGAACCATCTGTTGCTGTTTAATACCCAAGATTCTTCATACTTTTGCTAAGTCTCTGATTAACTCAGCCCTGCTGGGTCATTTTCCATTGCTTAGTCTAAACTCCAGAGTTATAGGCTGCTGCTCCTTGAGTCAATATTTCTTTTAGATTCTTGGCAATATTGATAAATCCCCTAGTATTTGAGTTTTTGGGTAGTTGGTCAGCTTGTTCGACTAGTTGCTCAATTTCGTCACGGTACTGCACTAAAAGAAACTGGTCTATTTGACATTTGCTGCGACAAGTTTCTACATCTCCAAATTCATCAGCAAACTGCTTTAATCCTTCTGCTGCATTTTTCAAATCAAGGGTAAGTGGTACAAGAGCGCGGGCGCAGGCAGTAGAATCAATGTTGGTATTGTTAAACTTTTTTCTGAGTATAAGTTCAAAACGCTTGATATAAATTGCTAAAACAGAAAGCGCTGTTTCTTTATCTTGGGGACTGCTAAAGTTCAGTTGATGCGTGCTAAAAAGTTGGGGAATAAGTTGTAAAATAGCTTTGAGTTCGCTAGTCTTAAATCTATTGCTCCACAGAGCAATGGCATCTCCAATATTGTTGATGGTTTCTAGACGCAGTACAAAGTAGAAGGAAATCAGATTAATTAAATAACTGCGCTTCATCTCCATCTGAACGTAGTTAGAGATATAAAGCGGTTGGTCAGTAAATTGAGATTCAAAATACTGTTTATAAGCTTGCGTACTTAATAACAGAGAACGGAGAACTGAGGTGTCTAAAAAATGTTGATTCACAGATTCATCTTCCATTCTGTGTTATGACTCGTCTGAATCTGTATCTAGACTATTGTCAATGCTTACCCCGAAAGGTAGGGTATCAAAGCCTAAGTTTTCTAGAGTTAAAATAGAGTCTTCAACTGATAAATTGTTGATTGTCTCTTGATTGACTAGGGATGTAAGTAAGTCATAAACTCCCTTGTACTGACTGGCATTATAGTCAATCCATCGGTTTTGAAATACAAGTGCATCATGGAGCGCCATTACCACTTCTGTATAGGGATCAAAAGGTAATTTATCGCGCATGAACCTCATAGTACGCAGTAGGTTGTCTGCATAGACCGCTGCTATTGGTTCTCCAGAGTAAGAGGAGAGTTTTTGTAAATCTACCAAGATAGCCTTGGTGATTTCTACTCCTGAAACTTCTAAGACAGTCTGCTTAATATTCATTGTTTCTCTTCGACAGTAACTTGAGTTGAGTCGGAGCTAATTGACACTTTATGGGGTAGATTTATGAGATAAAAGGCTTCTCAGATGCGTCCTGTACTAAAGAAGGGCAGCAATACCTCAGTCTAAAAGTTTAGTCTAGTTTCCAGTCTATACAAAAAATAGTCTGCCAAGATCCAGCAAACTGCTAAACCCCCATGAAACAGAAAAACCATCATTCAGCATACGCTACCAAAATAAAAAAATTGGTTGAAACAGCTAAACAACTTCGTACTGAAAATTTTAGGTTGGCGCCACCTATCACGCGCTTGACTAGCTTCAATTGCCTCCTAAAGATGCATGGGAAATCTAGGAATAGCTGCATCAGTCTTTTTCATTATCGCAATAGTTTCTTTCAGCTTTAGTACAATGCGTTCCAGCCATTCAGTAAGGAGTCAGTCTGATTTAGAATTTCGCCTTGGCGTAAATTCGTCAATTAGTAAATCTATATTTTCACCTTGCTGCCATTTCACCCAGACAGCCATGAGAAAATCTACCAATTCGCTTTTGTCAATCTCTACGCCACGCCTTTTTAGTTTAAGTAACTCTTCCTCTACATCTAAATCTGTTGAGCGTTTCACATAATAGGTGCGCCCAATCCAAGCATCATCAGACCGCTTACCTGTTGCAGGTCTGCCACGTTTACGGGGTTCTTCTTGAATTGGCGCTGTCTTTTGTGGTGTTGGAGTCTGTGTCACGTTACTCTCTGTAGTTGGCTCAGTCGGAAGTTCTGGCTCAATTTGTGCTTCCTCTTTGGTTTCAAATAACTTTTTAAAAGGGCTAGGTTTAGGGTTGCTCATGACAATATCTCCTTACCCACCTCTTGATACTCCCGCCATGCTATTTTGCTGCTGCGGTCTTTTACTTGGTAAACTGGCAGCCCCTCCAGTGCCGCTTTTTCATAAACAGCAAATCGTCTAATCCCATGTTGAAATAGTGGTATTCCCTCTGCCTCTAATGCTTCCCGTGCCTGCTGTCCTGTTAAGCGAGGGGCTGGGGGAATAATTGTGAGCAACACACGATAGCGCGAGCTGCCTAATGATTTAAGTGCGCCTACAGTCTGCAACAGCGCATCCATCGCTAAAGCATCAGGGGTAGTAGGCAAGATTAATAAATTACACCCATCAGCGAGTGCTTCTAAATCTTCGTGGCTTGGCCTAGCTGCTGTGTCAATAACCACATGGTCAAAATTACGACTGTGCATAGGAGCTTGTAGTAAATCCACAACTTTAAAGGGTAATGCTCCTCGCTTTGCCCATCCTGTAGCACTGTGGTTTGGGTCGCCATCAACTAGCAAGGTGCTGCCATGCTGAGATAGAAAGCAAGCAATGTGGATGGCGCTTGTCGTTTTAGCTACGCCACCCTTGAAACTAGCAAGGGTGATTATCACTCCATGTACTCCAGTAAATGCTGCTAGTTTACTCTTAAAATGGCGAAAATTTGTATTTCTTTATTTATGAAATGTTAAATTGGCGACAATATAACATTTCACCAATTCAAAAATATAAAATATCCTAAGTAGCAACCGTCAGCTTGGACGGACTAAACCTGAACAGAAGACAGTTTGACTTTACTCCTAATTATCAGGTTGCTTCGCTCTCTTCGGATGGTCTACTGGTTAGTACAGTCTGCGTGAGTCACTTAAATTGGCAATAATACAAATTGCTAGCAAGACAATAATACGTATTTTCGATAATTCACATTTTCGCCAATTCAAAATAAAAATAGCACATCTTACCACTTAAGTTTCACAACTGATGGGCGATTGGCGAAAGCCAGTCGCAATAAGTTCGCTCTGCGTTAACCCAGAGTCGGAGCCAGAATCGGTAAGGTAATGACAAATTCAGTTCCCTCACCGAGTGTAGAATTTACCTTGAGCGAACCGTTGTGTTTTTCCACTATAATTTGCTGGGCGATCGCTAACCCTAACCCTGTCCCTTTACCCACAGCTTTTGTGGTAAATAAATGGTCAAATATCTTTTGTTTGACTGATTCACTTATTCCCTTGCCATTATCAGCAATGGCAATTTTAACCAGATGATTTTCTACTGATGTGGTAATTGTAATTCGGTTAGGATTGGTTTTGATTTGTTCAAAACTGCGTCCCTGATTAGATTCTTCTAAGGCATCAATAGCATTAGCGAGAATATTCATAAATACTTGATTTAGTTGCCCAGGAAAACATTCTACTTGAGGTAAATTACCGTAGTTGGTGACAACTTCAATAGCCGGACGAGTCTCCGAAGCTTTGAGGCGATGGCGTAAAATCAAGATGGTGCTATCAATGCCTTCGTGGAGGTTGAAGGTTTGTTTTTGGTCGCTATCAGCACGAGAGAAGGTGCGAAGACTATGACTGATAGATGTGATACGATCGCCGGCATCTTTCATCGCTCTGATTAACTTGGGTAAATCATCCCGTAAATATTCCAGGTCAATTGTCTCTAATTCCTCTGCAATTTCCGTCCCAGGTTGAGGGAATTTATCGTTGTAGAGGTCAATCAGTCCAAATAGGTCATTGATATAATCTTGGATAGCACTAACGTTACCAATAATACAGCCAACGGGATTGTTGATTTCGTGGGCTACCCCGGCGACTAAGTTCCCCAAGGCTGACATTTTTTCACTTTGGACAATTTGGAGTTGGGCTTGCTGCAAATCATTCAAGGCATTTTCTAATGCAAGGGATTTCTGCTGTAGGGCAAGTTCTGCTTCTTTTCGTTCGCTAATATCCAATACTAATCCATCCCAAACCAGAGTTCCATCGGCAAGTTTTTGAATTCGAGCTTCAATGTGAATCCACTTGACGATGCCAGATGCTGTCACAATTCGCCCTGACCACTCAAAAGGAGTCAGTGTTTGCATCGAGTCGGCAACCGACTGTTGGTGATTTGCAGCATCATCTGGATGTATCGCTTTGAGGAGAAACTGCACATTAGCGATCGCTTGCTCGGCTGTAATTTCGTATATTTCATAACAGTCTGCACTGATGTACGGTAGAGATATGACACCATCAGCAGATATCTGGTATTGATAAACAACGCCAGGAACATTGTCTACAAGTTTTTCAAAGCGAGAATTACTCGCACTCAATTGGGCGAAAGACTCCTCTAGTTGTTTAGCATATTGCTGAGAATGTTCATAAAGTTGGGCATTTTCCAGGGAAATGGCTGCTTGAGCGCAGAGTAAATTCAGTAGTTCAATGCGATCGCTTGTAAATGCTCCAGTTGCTAAGTTATTCTCCAAATACAAAACACCAAGCAACTTACCCTGATGCAAAATCGGGCTACACAAGATACTTTTAGGCTGTTGTTGTTGAATATAGGAGTCATTAATTAATTGCGAATGCACTCTAGCATCAACAATCACTGCTGATTGTAAGCTGCGTTTGACAGTATTAATTAAGCCAACTGGTAAATATCTTGACTCTGCGACTGACTTTGGATTAGTCAGTATTTCGTTCTGCACACCCACAAGAGCTAATGCCCGAATCATTAAATTACCTGACTCCATCAGCATTAATACGCACTTATCGGCTCCAGCATTTTCGATGATGATGGAAAGCAACGATGAAAGCAGTTTCTCCAGTTCGATTTCGCCTGAGATAGTTTGAGAAGCCTTGAGAATGGTCGCTAAATCTAAAGCCACAGAGACACTATTGCTGGAAGTGGGGTAACTGGTAGAGGTGACACTCCCCAAAGCAAAGATAGTTTCGTTACTTGAGAGAGAAGAACGGTTGTTTTGGAGGATGGGGGCGAGTAATTGGGGATAGCGTTTTTCTAAGTCAGCGACTTTGGCTTTTGCACCCCAGTGGGCATAGCAGTAATAGGCTTCTTGCATATAACCTGCGGCGACTTTTTCTTTGCCCCAATTGAGGTAAAACTTGGCGGCTAGTTCGTTGGCTAAGGCTTCTTCTTGGATGTATTCATTTTCTTTAGCTCCAGAAATGGCGCGATCGTAATAGTCCATTGCCTCTGTCCGATTGCCCAAAACATGATGCTGCTCTGCTTCCACCAAATAAAACTTGTGCAAGTGATTCATTGGTGCATAGCCAGACCATTCTCGCAGTTTGGACTGATTCTTCTTCACCATTTCTAGAATTTTATTCTGATCGACTTCTGAAGATTTAGAAAAGACTGCTAAACGTGCTAAGGAATCGTAATAATGAAACACGGGAACGACCGCTTGACCCAAAACACCGCCAATATAATTAGCAGCGAGGGTGGCAAGGTCTAATATTAAAGTATATTCTTCAAACAAGAAGCAGAGGATGAGTTTGTGTAAATACACACAATGAAGTGCTTGAATGCTGTTTGCTACTTGATACTGCGGCACAGCTTGCTCTTCGTTAAATGCTTCACCAATTAAGCAGCAAGGATTCTCAGAATATCCCATTAAATTTAGAATCACTTGTCGCTGTATTTCATTCAGGTCTAACTGAAGTTTGTGTTTGCCCTGTCGAATAATAGCACTTCGTATTGTCATCTTTTGCTGTAACTCTGTGAGTTCTTGCCCAATCAAGTAAGACGTTTGACATTCGTGGAAACAATTCCATGCTGTGTTTTCTAAATCTCCAGTTTCTAGACCAATCTGATATCCAGTTAGTCCAAATGAGATGAAATTTTTGGGATGAGATTTCCAATGCACAATAAAAGCTAACAAGAATGTAAATATCCTGGAATGAAATTGTTTATCTTGCAGCTGATTCATTAGGTTGAGCGCTAACATACCAAACTGATAGCCTCGTTCAATATCGTTGGAAATAGAGCAAAGCACCATACCGTAAAGCGTATAAAATGAAGCTGAAAAAGAAGAATTACCGTATTTGATTGATAATTGAACAGCAATATATATAGTCAAAAGAAATGAATTTAGCGACCTTTGATAGGCTGGAACTACTACAAGATTAAGCAGTCGCATTGCAGACAATGCGTATGAATCGGTCATCTCAGGAAGGTAAATTAAATCCTCAATATTTTTCTCCTCTATCAGGTGCGTAGTTTTCGATGATGCCTGTTCTAGGTCAGTAACAGTAGGAGAATTAGGCATATCGATTCCCAAATTCTTCAGCACCTGCAAACTGATTTCTAGAGCTTCTGTAAATCTTTCATTGGCGATATAAATATTGATGCTAACTTCATAAACTATTATTTTGTCGATCAAAGATTTAGCATTTTCTAAAACAAACTCGACACACTGCTGCGCTCTTTCAAAATTGCCAATTAAATAGGCAGATTCTGCTGCGACTATATGGAGTGCGTATGATAGATCATACTGATTTCCCCAGGCATTTGTCTCTAATAAATCAATCCCTAAACTTGAATGTTTAAGTGATAGTTCGTATGCTGCTGAAGCTCTTGCTTTTCTTCCAGCGATCAGATTCAATTTTGCTAGTTTATCTCGCTCAACCGGATGAGCTAACAACTCAATGCCCACATTTAATTGATTAACAATTTCAAAAATGCTGGCTTCCAATTCGGCATCTGGAATATTTTGCAGCAGCAGCCGACCGATCGCCAAATGGGTGGCTTGTTTTTGCTCTTCGGGAATTAGGGAATAGGCGGCTTGCTGGACGCGATCGTGCAGGAATTTATAATTTAAGCTGACCTGCTGTGTGTTTTGGGTTGTATCCAATTCGCCCATATAGAACTTATAAATTTCACTTTGGGGAATAATCAGCCCTTCCTGCAACGCTTTCCAGAGGGCGACGGCGGCATCAGATTCCGACTGTTGAGAGACGATCGCCAACGTATGCAAATCAAACTGTGCGCCAATACAAGCGGCTAATTTGAGAATATCTTGGGTATCAGAGGGCAGTTTTTGTAACTGTGATGCCATAAATTCCACGACATCATCAGACATGGCGACAGTGCGAATCTCTGCCAAATCGCACTGCCAATACCCCAAGTTGAAATCAAACTGAATCAATCCATCTTGATACAATGCTTTGAGAAACTGGGTGGCAAAAAAGGGATTGCCTTTTGTTTTGAGGGAAATCAATTCTGTCAAGGCTTGAGCGGTCAAAATATGGCAGTTGAGGGTGTCAGCGACTAGCTGGTTTAAGCTACACTGGCTGAGAGAACCCAAGGTAATGGTATTGATGGTGGCGTTAGCTTTGGCGATCGCATCCAATGTCAACATTAAGGGATGCGCCGGTGAAACTTCATTATCTCGGTAAGCCCCAATCATCAATAAATAGCGACTTTCCGACTCATTCATCAAAAGTTGCATCAAATTGAGTGAGGCAGAATCAGCCCACTGTAAATCATCCAAAAACATCACTAAGGGATGTTCTTTAGTTGTGAAGACTTGAATGAACTTTTGGAATAGTAAATTAAATCTATTTTGTGCCGCCGTTCCTGATAATTCTGTCGCGGGTGCTTGCTTACCAATAATGCGTTCTAATTCGGGAATCACTTCAAGTATTATCTGCCCATTGTCCCTTAGCGCCTGAAGAATTTGAGTTTTCCAGATGTGTAATTCGCTATCGCTTTCACTGAGCAACTGCCCCATTAAATCACGGAATGCTTGCACAACAGCAGAGAAGGGAATATTGCGATTGAATTGGTCATATTTACCTTTGATAAAATAACCGCGTTGCCGCACAATTGGTTTATGAACTTCGTTGACAACTGCGGTTTTCCCAATCCCGGAAAACCCAGCTACCAGCATCATTTCTGTTGCACCTTGGCTAACACGCTCAAATGCTTGGAGTAGGGTTGATACTTCAGCTTCTCGTCCATAAAGTTTGTCGGGGATGAGGAAGCGATCGCACACATCCCTTCGCCCAATCTCAAAATCCCCTATTTTACCAGTTTCTTGAAGTTGAGTTAAACAATTTTCTAAATCAAATTTCAGTCCTAAAGCGCTCTGATATCTGTCCTCCGCATTTTTCGCCATCAATTTTTTGACGACTTCAGAGAGTACAGGCGGGATTTCTGGGCTGATTTCATGTACTAAAGGCGCTACTTTTGCAATATGACAATGCACCAACTCCATCGGCTCATTTGATAGAAATGGTAAAACTCCAGTGAGTAACTCGTAAAAAGTCACACCCAAAGAATAGAAGTCAGTGCGGTAATCAATCCCCCGATTCATTCTCCCTGTTTGTTCTGGGGATATATAAGCAAGCGTACCTTCCAACACATTGGGATTGATTAAGGTTTGGGTTTCCCGTGGTAGTAAAGATGCAATACTGAAGTCAATTAATTTAATTTGTTTGGTTTTGAGATTAATTAAAATATTGCTGGGTTTGATGTCTTTATGAATAATCCGCTCCCGATAGAGGATATCTAAGGTGTTGCAGAGTGTGATCGCAATCTCTAAAAACTCCTGTAGAGACACGATATATCGCGTCTCTACACGGGTGAAATAATCTTTTAAAGAAATTCCACCAAAGTCTTCCATCACCAACGCATAGCCATTTTGGTAGGTTTCCAGACTGTAGGTGGCGATGATTAGAGGTGAGTTGAGATTTTTGGCAATGGTATATTGATTGCGAAACTGTACTAGTTCGCTGAAGCTGGGATAGGGATTTTTTAGCAGCTTGATGACTACAGGTAATGAGTCAGTATCTTGATAACCGCGATAAACTAGGGTTCTGGAACCGTTGTAAAGTTCTTCACTGATGGCATATCCAGGAATACTGACAAGAGTGTTAAGCATACTGCTAAATCTTGATAATTTCTGGATTTAGTATTCCCAAATAAATGACGATTCCACTTATTTAGTCATTCGTGGAATAGACGATTGAAAGTGCTTCTATCTCTGCCAATACTTCATGGCAGAGGTAGAAATTATATTGGTCGCGCCGTCCCTAAGTCCTTTGAGCATCTGTCAACGATTCTTCATCTGAAGAAGGCGGTTTTTCTATTTCTTGCCATTACATCTGTGTTTATCTGTCTTCATTGAGGTACTTAAGCAGAGTTTCGATTTGCTGAACAGAATAGACATTAATCGGAAGCATGGGAGAAGAGGAGCCAGCAAGGATAGCTATTACTCGATGAGTATTGTAGTCTATATTTTTGAGCTTTTGTATCAGGCGTAAACCCAGAGATGGAGTATTACACCGGGATTTGACAAAAGTTTCAATGTCGGAGCGGAATGTAACTTCGACACCCACCCCACCAGAAAATTTTAGAGCTTCAGAGAAAACAATTCCTGGCTCAACTATAGTTTGAGCTTTTGTTAAGGCGATGAAAAAGGTGGATTTAAAATCATCAGGCATCCCATGCAGTTGGGCTTTTGTGGTTGCCAATGCTTCATCACTCACATATCCAAGGCTAATTTCTGAAGGGATGGGGCATTTTTCTAAATTAACTCGTGAACCGTAGACATCGCCCAAAAGCTGTTTTCTGCGTTTAGCTTCTCCCATACTTCATTCCCTGTTACTACCATGAGTGTCTAACTAGAATACTATGTACCAGACGTTAACACAGCCCAATGGCACTGCTTGAGACACTATCGCCATAAAAATACCCCCTTCTGGGGGCAATTGATGTGGTTGATGTGCCTAAAAGGACACAATTGAATAATGAGAGTTCGCTATAAGGATTTCTGTATATATGCCCATCTTACAATGAGCTATCGGTGGATGTCTTCGGTGATCACTGACTCTTCAAAATCGCTTCACAACAACTTTTCAATAAAATCGCTATTTACACCGTTAACCATTGCTTACTCCCCGCAGGCGATAGCTTTTTCAAATTCTCAATCCGACAGCACCCCCGCTTCCATAGCTGTCTTTGGTTTTTATCTACAGGATGGTAATAAGCCCAAATACTTCCATCTGCTGCTGAATATAAGGAGATAATAAAAACCGTTTGTGTACCAAAGTTACCTGTACTTACCTCAATTTTTTCTTTGACAGTAAAAGTCTGTCCTGAACTATTAGTTGCTGTTGATAATTTTTTATAGGCTGGTTTATTCCTTAATTGCGGTTGCTCTGTTTCTATCTCTGATTGCTCATATTCAGCAGAGGTATTTTCAAGATTTGCAGTTGATGATGATGAATTAACTGGTGCGGCTTCGAGAGTTATCGGTAAAGCTAACTGTTCATTCTCTGCTTCTATTGTTTGAGGCACAGCGTCAGAAATCAGGACAGGACTACTATTTGATTCTGAAACTGCAATGCTTTGACTCTGGTTATTATTTACTTCTAATTCCGGCTCAACTGGCTGATTTTCTGTTGGTACGCTAGTTGATGCTGATTCAGATTGTGCAGGATTATTATCGTCTGTGGCAGTAGATTTTTGCTTGACGACACGTAAAATAGCTGGCTTGGTTGGCGTGGCTTCTTCTTTTGATAGTGAACTATTCGTTTTAGGAGATTTACGTTTAGGCATAATAAATTTTTGGCAGCAATGCACTCTGAAACGTTGATTAAATCAGTAATTAAGAAGGGCATGATTACAGTTTTCTGTCGGTTTAACTTTCAATTAACTCAGTAGCATATTCAGCCGTGTTGGTTGATATATCTGAAGTTGATGATTGCTCACGAGGAGGAAATTTAATGCACTCCCCTGATTGAATTACTAAGCTAGTCCCGACACGTCGCACATTAAAATTCCAGAATTTCTTAATCGAATTTGATGGTAAAAATCCGATTAGTCTTAGTTGGAAATCTTTAGGTGGCTCAAAGTCTCTCTGAGGTTTTTGGTGAATTTTAACTTCTACTATCCCAAATTCATAGTCTTGATATACAACTAATCCTTGTACAGAAAAGTTATCAGATGCTAACTGCAATTCGGTCTTTACTGAGTCGGTATATTCTTTTTCCTTGCGAACATTTATCAAAGTCACCCGAAGTTGGGTCGGAGAATCTTTGAATGGTGTTCTGGGGTAAACAGTCCACAGGTAATCAAGTGATAAATCAAGTTGAAATTGTTGAACTAATTTCGATGCTCTCCTAGCAAGGTTTGTCTCAAGCATTACACCGTCAGCAGTTATTAGTTGTCCTTGATAAATAAGCTCACTACTTGGAACATACTTCCCCCAGAGCCGACCAATTGCACGAGATTCTAGTGGCTCTGTCGGTCTGATCTGGTGATTGTTAACTAATAACTGCTGTGTATCGTTCGTAATTGTCATGCGGACAAAGTTAAAATCTGTAATTTTTTGAATTGCTTTTATGATTGTAAACTGCGGCTCCCACTAAGATATTCTTCTTTCAATCTACTTCAAAAGCCTTAAGTATCTTTAATGGCAGCTTATACCCAAAGATGAAAAACTGCCTTAGCATCCACGCTCTTCCTTTCATTGAACATGAATGCTTTCGACACATCTATTAACTTGCGCCAGCTTCAGCCGCCGCTACATCTGGTTTAGGCTCTTTCGCTTTCTTTTCAAAAAGCTGAATTCCCGCGTCAATGATCTCAAACCCGTTTTCTGTTCGCACGCCAAGCTTGCCCGATACAGCCCCAGCCCAGTCTGCAAACTCCGAGGCGCTAGTTTCAGCCTTCCGCCAGCTTTTGGCATTAACTTGAGCAGTGAAGACTATGCCATTCTGATCAGTCAACTCGATTGCAACTTTCTTGTTCTGAAGAGGTGTGGCTGTTGGTAGTGAGCCGCTAAATTTAATTGTCACTTCGCTTTTGGCTTCCATAGCTTACCCCTGGCTCATCATCAATTAAAATTCTTCGCTCTTGATTTTATCTTGGATTAGGTTGACCAGAAGGTGCGCGATCGCTCGGCTATCGTAGTTAGATCACTTTCAAAGTAAACGTTGAGCATTCTCCTTGAAACAGAACCAAGACTCAACATTAAAAAACAAAATCTACAAAAAAAATTTACCCCTGTTTTTGACCCTTTTTTCGTCTATCTAATTGATAATTACTCTCAATATGAACCGCCCAAACCGTGATTATTGACACATTTATCAATAAATATTACAGTTTTTGCACTAGCTTCTTGATTTGACTCAATTCGTGCATTTGAGATAAAACCTCGACAAAACATCCATTTTCCCAATTCTCACCAACTACATTCAACATCTCCCAATATCTAGACAATATCTCCCAAATCTCCAATTTTTTTCTTACCTTTTTACCTCTTAAAAATCATCCATTCACCAAATTCTCATTAGCTCAAAAATTCCCAATAAATCCGAACAGTTCCCAATACTTATAAGAAGTCTCCCATTATTTCCCAATAATTGGTAAATTCTTGGGAAATTCGCTTAAAAGCTTTTAAGCTCTGTAATCCATCTTTTTCTGACGCACAGTACGCCATATTTGGCGGAAAGTTTTTGACAACCAAAAATGAAAAGCAGAAGCCGAAGCAACAGCCATCAAAAAAGACTACCAACAAACTACATAAGCACGACAGAAGCCGCCTAACAGTTAACAGCTACAACTGCGGCGGCTATTGTTCAAATATTCTTCGCTCAATCTCCGACAAAAATCGCATCCAATTCTTGCGACGAAGCCTGACCTTGAACTATTGAAGCAGGTCTGATTGAATCAGCCGCTTCCCCCAGGAGATCAGGCTCGGATAAAGCATTACTCTTGTAGCTTGGGGCATTGACAGCTACAACTGGTGCAGGCAACGCTGGCTGTGATGCCACAAACTGCGGTTGTTCCACACCTAGAGCAAAACGCATATAACTACCGTGTTTATTCAACGAGTCTTGCGCTTCCCAGCAAGCAAAACGGATCTGCTCTCTTGTAAAATTACCGCTCGAATATCGCGCCACTGGCAAGAAAGCAGCCACCAAGATATCAGCCACCTTACGCTGTGCCTCATCCTTGGGCAACGAGTTCAAGTAATCGACAACTTCCGCTAAAACATCCCCCTCGTAAGGTTGAAGCCGCAAACTCAAAGACTTGCGTTTCTTTTTGCTTTGGTTCATTGACTTGTCTCCATCCCCAACAAATAATCAAACATCCCAAAGCAGTCCACCAAACGCGCTGAGGTACTATACCTATACGTTTGCTCTGAATCTAAATTAAAAGTTTCTTGCACCTGAGTTATAAAACCACTACCCCAAACCATCGGTATCATTGGCAATTTGTCGTCTTTGGGGATGTATTCACCAGTTCTTTCGTAAACACTGCTATACTTATCTATTTTCTGGAGTTCCCATGCACAATTGAAATACGCCTCCAACTCAACTTCTACATGGTAAGCAGCGCCCCCACCGATGATTACCTCGTTCAACGGTCTGGGTAATATTTTGTCCATCCACCGATTGAGCTTATCCCAATATTGGGCCGTTGCTATTCTAATTGCATCAGCAATATGAGAAATTTCTTTTTCTCTTAGACTGGGGTCTTTGGCACTTGCTAGGGCTTGTATTTCGTCAAAAGTTATCCAATTAGGGCGTGTCGAGTGATTACGGTCTTTGCTGTAGACCTTATTAATAATCGCGTAGCGTGCATCAAATAAAGAATTAGCTAAACACTCTCGGTCTAAACCACTGGTCATATCCAGCACGATATCCAACATATTGGCAAAGCCCAACAGTGGACTATCCCCCAGCTTCAGTTGCCCCCGGTCAAAATAAAGTGCTGTCGTGTTCCTGTGACCGAACATCAATACAGCTAGTTGTTGATTGCGTAACCAATCTACCCCCTGCTGTTTGATTCGCAGTGCCGCTAATCCCCCACCTTCAGGACGGCACAAGAAACGCTCTAAGTTCACCTTTAAATGTTGTTTGCGTACCGTAAAATCAGCCAGCATCACCCGTAACTGTTCTTCAAAGCGACGGCGATCGCTGTACTCATTCCACGGCAGAAGTAACGCCAACTCCAAGTGAATTTGTTTTTTCGCCGTCACCTTAACTAAGCTTAGTTCAACAATTAAGCCAACAGCCCCAGTACCTTCCACAAGGCATTCTCATATTTGAGTTCCTTAATCCGGTCAAGCGGATCAAAGTTAGCCGCGAACTCACCCAACACCACCACTCTGTTATTCCACTCAACCCACAGTTGTTGGTCTGGTGAGGGGCTACCAATCCAGCCCAAGCGTTCCATGAAAAAATTGAGTTTATCCTTAGTAATCTCTTCTATCGCTGGTGGCAGCAGAACATAATTTGGTTTAGTCTGGTCATCCACTTGATAAATTATCTTAGTTTGCGACCCACCAACGTCCACGCTGAGGTAAATGTCAGTCATGCAAATAGCTGGTTAAAACGATGATTTAATTTTGGTGCAGATTTAGAGCAGATTGGCACTACAAGAGTGCAGATATTGCACCAATTTAGCACAATCTGGCACTCGTAATTCCCCTCGGTTCATCACCCTAAATGCTGATTTCGGCTGACCAAATTGTGCCAAGTTGTGCGATTATTGTGCTGAGTTGCTCCAGATTTGTGCCAAGAGGTCGCGCGAGTAGCGGGAGTGGGTGCTGTTGCCGCAGAATTTCGCCTCGGTGTACCATGTTGTTGGTGTACTCACTACACTTCCGCGCCCTGCGGGTGGGCTGCGCCCATTCCTCGCTTCGCTTGGAACACAGAAGTTACGTTCGCCCCTGCGGGGAGTTTGCACCCCATCGGCACAACTGTAAAATCCGAGAAGAAAGAATGGTGGCTTTAGCGATTCTGCGCGTTGAAAAACTCAAGTCTTTCGGCAACATTGGCGGTAGCGAGAAGCATACCGCACGTTTACAAGATACCCCAAATGCCGACACCACTAAAAAAAATGTCCGGCTGATTGGCATGGAGGATGATTCACCGCTTGAAGTTTTGGTGAAAAACAAGATAGCCAAGACAACTTTACACAAACCGCGCAAGGATGCCGTGCTGTGTAGCGATATTTTTCTCTCGGCATCCCCAGAATATTTTCGCCCCGATAATCCATCTCTAGCGGGGGAATGGGATAATCCCCGAATGTTGGACTTTGTTAAAGCTTCTCGCAGTTGGCTAGTCAACAACTATGGTGATAAGTGCGTCAGGGCAGAATTGCATTTGGATGAAGCGACTCCCCACATTCATGCCTATGTCGTACCCATCAACGAGAAAACCAAGCAGTTAAGCCACAAAGAAATGTTTGGGGGTAATGGTCGTGCTGCCAGCATTAAGTTATCCAAGCTGCAAGATAGCTATGCTGCTGCACTTGCTCCTTTGGGTATTGAACGGGGGGTTAAGGGCAGTAAGGCAACCCACACCAAAGTAAAGGAATATTACCAAGCGGTTAACAGTGAACCACTCACTGCCGTCTGGTCGAATAAAAAACTTGAACCCGAACCTTTTGAATCAGCTACAAATTACGTTGCCCGGATTCAGAATGATCACCAATTCCATGTCCTCAACCACCAACTGGCTGACCGCGCTTTCATGCAGGAGCGACTGGAGAGTGCAGAGCAACGGGCAAGAGCCAGCGAGAAGGAACGACAGCAATTAGAAAAACGGGTGCGATCGTTAGAATCTCAGACCAATCAACTACGCGACTTGGCCTTAGAGGATGTCGCCTGGGAGTTGGGGCTACACCATGAGGAAAAAAAATGGAGGGGTCACGGACACATCATTAATATAGATGGGCCCAAATTCTACGACTTCGCCCCCGATCAACAAAAGGGTGGCGGTGGTGCGATTGACTTGGTGATGCACGTTAACCAGTGCAATCTACGGCAAGCGGTTGTCTGGTTGCATGAGCGCTTTGGTGAAGCTGGGGCAGAACGAGCAGCGATAGCTTTTGCTAAAACAGTGGCAGCTGAGATTATCCAGTTAGAACCATGCGACAAATTCAGGCTACCAGTTGAGGATAAAACTAAGTGGTCTTCTGTCTGCAACTACCTGACCCAAAAACGGGGGATACCTGAAAACTTTGTGGAAGTTCTGCATAACCGGGGGCTGGTTTACGCTGATGACCAGCAAAACGCTGTGTTCGTCATGCGGAATCTATTAGAAGAACCCAGGCAATAGGAGCATTCCTGCGGGGGACACGGGGCGAGAACAACACTTTCAAGGGATATGAAAAAGGGACTAAGCGGCGTGAGGGCTGGTTTCACTTTCACTTAGGCGGACAGCCTACTTCGCCACCAGAAAGGTTAGTGCTTTTGAAGTCGCCCATCGATGCCGTGTCTTTTGCCATGCTGGAATATCAGCGCTTAGGCGACGTGCCACCCAATAGAACTTTGTACATGGCGGTAGATAATCCCAAAAGCTTACCAGTAGAGCAATTGCAGCATATCCCTAATGTACAAGTGGCATTTGACTCGGATGATTCTGGTAATGCAGCTGCACGAGTTGTTAAGGAACTACTGCCACAGTCCAAGCGCCTCAAGTGCAAAGCTGACGATTGGAATCAGCAGCTACTTGATTATGGGCAGCAGTTAAAACAACAGCCGAGGCATGAGGAGGACTTGAGCCTTTAAAAGTCAGCGTCCTAGTAGTGAACTGTACAGTCATTTTTGTAGCATAAAAGTAGTTTTTTAGTAGTTGATTTTGATTCATGTGATTTGAAATTCACTTAAATCATCACTTTTTTTCAAAAAAACTTTCCAAACTTTTTGGCGTACTGTGCGTCAGAATTCAATATTATTCTCCCGTGAAAGCATAATGTCACTGTGATATCTAAAAATGCGGAATTTAGGTGATTGGACTTTGGTATGCCATAGCCCTGCCATTGGCGTGCCATAATTGAGCCAGTTTTAGCCCTAATTCTCAATAGTGATAATTAGTTGAGAATTGAGGTTTTGAAATTCCATTGATTTACCATCGCTGTGCCATAAATCAGCGAGAATGGGAGCCAATTTTTGATTTTCCAGAAATCAGCCATAATTCTGCCATTGGGGTAAATTTTTAGTTCGTATACGAAGTTTTTTCAGATGAACTCTCTAGCGTTTACCAATTTGTGGCAGTCAAAAAGAATGACGATAAAATCGGTCAAGAAAAAAATGAAATTGATAATGAGCTAGGGGTGAGCTATGTCTACCCCAAAATCGGACATACTAGAAGATTCAAACGTGCAACTCTAGAGAAGCAAGGTAGAGAACTGGTATTTACCCATGATGAGCGAGGTGAAATTTTTCGAGTGTCTGTCAACCGAAACCAGTCAGGTGAGTTTGAGTATTCACCAATTAATGTGGAGTCAGTAGAGAGAGAAGACCTGATGCTTTGGCAAAAAGCAGAGCGCATATTGCAACAAATAAGAGAAGAACAGCAACAAGAACTCAGACAAAATAAAGGATTTTCCCTCTAGGTGATGACGCACCTCAAATAGAAGTTAAGAGTTGCTTAGATTCTGGTAATTTGAGTTTAAAGCAGTTATTTGCCGGATTTTTTCTCGACAATAGAGTGATGAATCGTACTATTTTCTGGCTAGATAGACCGAAATTAATTACCTAATTAACCCTTGTACTTAGTGTGAAGGATGCAGAAATTTGAGTGGGATGGAGTGCCATAATAATTTATGTTGCGTTACTACACAGAATACAACTAATCAAAAGAGTAGCCAATGAAAAAAACTTCAACAGGTTCATCGTCCTCATAAATGACAATATGTCTGCCTGTTCCACGGTCAATGCTTTCCCAAAACTCGCTGGCAGCTTCTTCATTTTGCTCAGATGCAACAATCACTGTCTCAACCATCTCATGAGTTGGTTTCTCTGTACTGAATAGACGAATCAACTCATCAGTTGATAGTGGAAATGTCGTGCAAAAAAGCTCCATACCACCCTGCTTTGATGAGGCTAATGCTTCTGAATAAGAAATGGTAGAAACTTGGAACATATCGAGAATAGATCGGGTTCCATCAGCATCAGCAGCTTCCATAGCCTCTTCAATAGATGAATGCTGTGAACCGGGAATGGGGGAATCAGCAGTGATTGGGAAATCAATAAACGGAAGTACTGGGTTATAACGACCTGCTGTAAACTCCTGCTGACGTAGTAATTGTAGCGTTGTATCAACGTCAGTTCGGTACTTTGTGTAGTACCAATAAGGATGCCCACCCATAATTGCTACCTCAAACTCAATCTATTGTTTAGTTGTAATTTTGCTAGTGATACAACACTCCTCCCAATAGTTCCCCACCAACTCATGAACTTAACGAATTTTGAACACTAACAAGTAAGTTTTAGGAAATGTCCCCACTGAGGAATGAAGCAATATAACGGTTGCGGTCATCGGCTGCCATGAGCCATAACACATTGGCTCTTGTAGAAGCACTTTCAATCGCCGATTACACGTAATAGCCCGAACGTGTAACGTACTAAGAGCCTGTCAAGAAACAACTTTTACAATTTCCTCTCTAGGAAGCTTACTGAACAAGCATTTCTAACTTAAAAATATTAACATCCTGAATCGGTCAGAGTTTATTCGTGAGAGGTTAAGATAAAATCTTTTTTGTCAATTAGTAATAATGCTGAAAATCTGCTGAAATAGTCAGTACTAAATTAACCTTTGTACTGAATTTGTCGGCAAAAATGAATGATCCTTTTAAATGTCTAGCGATCGCACGCCCAAAAATTCTGTTGATTAGCCCAAATTTTTCCCGAATTTTAAGTACGATTACTTATTGACAAAAGTTCTATAGTCTTAACCTCTCACCGATGGTCAGAGTTAGAAGAGATATCTTGTAAATGTTATTCCATCATCAAAAATGAGTACGCTCGGTTGCTAGGCACACAGAGTTAGTTGTAGTCAGCTGCGTGCGGTCACAACCAATGCCACGCAACGCTATAGCTCTGTTGCAGCTAACTGTGCCTGAGAAAAGCTTTGTACTTTGGAGCTTAATGTGCAAAACCGAACCACGATACGATGCAGATCAGCCAAATTTCCGCAACGACTTCAATTAACCAGAACCCAGCAATTAGAATTCCCCATTGCATACCACGGCGCGCTGCCAAGACCGCATCCGGGATAGCTCATGAGTTGCTGAGGTTAGATATTGGTAGATGAGTTACTCTGCATCACGATAGTTCCAGTAGGATAACGGCTAGTTTCAGATGATTCCAACGTTACGAATAATCCAGAGATACCTGTGTCATAAAAGTCGGCAGGCATCCAGAATTTATCTAACACCTTTCCCTGGGGATTAATTTTCACAGTGCCACAGGGAATTTTTTCGCCATCAGCGATCGCCCAAAGTCGATAGACTTTACCTGTGGGTGGAGCCACCAGATTTTGCACGGCTAGAATTCCCTGCCGTTGTCCTAGATTCACAACAAAGCTACCCGCAGCAGTATCCGATGCCTTCACAGCCTTAAGAGAGAAAAGTTGCGTCTGGGACTGTTGCAGTAAGGTATTGATGTCACTAGCCATGCGGTAATCCTGTCGCAAGCGATAGTTATCTACTCCTAAATACAGAATCAGGAGTGCTGCCACACTACCCATGACGGTGCGCCAGAGAAGCCGAGACGGTTTGTGCTGGGAAGATTGAAAAGTCGTGGTAGCGGCAGCTAGGATGGCAGATTGGAGATGGGGAGGCGGTTCCACACTGTTGAGGCTGTAAACAACCTGGTCTAAGGTTGCCTGAAGCCGCTTCACTTCTGCTACCAATGCTGGATTTTCTGCCAACAGTTGCTCGAAAACTTCTGCTTCGGCGCGATCAAGGTCGCCCACGACATAGCCTGCTGCCAAGGTTTCGATTGCTTGAGGAGTAAGAGGTTCAGTCATAACCTTAGTCAATGGAGTGTTGTAAAAGTTGTTTTAGTTTCAAAAGTCCCTGGCGAGTCCAGCTTTTCACACTTCCCAGGGGTTTATGCAGTTGTTGGGCAATTTCTGATTGGCTCAGTCCGGCATCATACGCAAGTTCGATCACCTGTCGTTGCTGATCTGAAAGCTGGGTTAATGCCTGCCGTACTTGCTGCGATCGCTCATTCAAAATAGCCTGCTCAACCGGAGTATACGCTTCTGGTGCAGCAGTGACGCTCTGCCCCCAACGTTGCACTAAATTAAGGGTGCGACTGCGCGATCGCAATTTGTCGATCGCCCGCGATCGAGTCATGGTAATCAGGTAGCGCATCAAATGACCATGTTTAGCAGAGTCAACCGGACGCTGCCATAGCGACAGAAAAATTTCTTGGGTCAGGTCTTCGGCTTCCGGCTGGCTTTGCAAAACTTTCAGCGCCACTCCATACACCACACTGCCATAGCGATCGTAGAGACACCCTAAGGCCCCTGGAAAATGTGCCTCCAAATCCTCCAAGAGTGCGGCATCACTCTTCGATGACGGTTCTGATGGATGGCGATCGGGAGAACTTAGATCCATAGATTCAGGTGAATAGACTGGGGCTAATTTCTCTGCAAAAATGCCCAATGCATCTTGCAATGTAAGTGCCAATCCTGATTTCATAACTTTTGAGTATAGAGCAAATTTACTCTCATCTCTAAAACGATTGATGAAGCTAATTGGATGAGTCTAGCGTCGAAATTTTTTAGAAGTCGGTTATTTCGTTCTGATTAACTCGCATCCCAAATCGAACGAACCGCGACAAGCCGCTAGTAAGAACTTTGAAAAGTTTAAATCCAAAATTACTTCTCAGTCGTCTTAAAGGTAGAGACAAGTAAGTAACCCACTTAGCATTCTTTCCAGGTAAAAGTTGCAACTAAATTCCTGAAATCGCGCTAATTGCTTACCTACTTACTCCTACAGCTTTTAACACTGGCCATTGCACTGCAATGTCCCGACGAAATTTATATCGTCAATTTGCAGCGCCCTTCTTTGGCAATTTGGATTCGACCAATTTGTTTGAAAGTTTGTGCTGCCTTCCAGCATTGAAGGCCAGTAAAACCGCTTTAGCCAAACAACCAATCTTAGAGGTAATTCTATGCAACGCTCTATTTCTACATTGTTAACAACACTGCTTCTGTGTGCTCCCATTTTGCCTGCTGCGGCGCAGACTCAAACCGCACCAACCAGCTTCAATCCCTACGTGACAAAGCAACTTTCTACAAACCAGCTTAATTCGTTTAATCTGGCGACTCTTGCGTATCAAGGCTACCTAAAAGACCAAGGCATTCCTAGCAATGGTGCATTGCTGTCAGCGATCGCGTCTGGAACAATCACGGCTCAAGACATTATTCAAGCTGCTGTCAAAGCGAATCGACTACCTGAGCAAACGTTAAGCGATCGAGGCTATCGCCATAACCTTGAAGATCAACTGCAAGGATTTACAGCAGACTAAAAAACTGGCGTTGCTGAATCGATCATCACCAAGGTGTGAAACAACGCCGCGATTCAACTAGCATGGCAAAGCATTCGGGCATTCATTGGGAGCATCCTTTCGGGCACTTGATTACCCAATGCTTTGTTTCTACCAATCAAATGTTGATGCCTTCTAATAATCTCCTTACAAGAATACTCAAACGATGAAAAACATATTTCGCAAGTACCATCGGCTAATTGCCACACTCTTTTGTTTGCCATTACTCTTTACTGCTCTGACTGGTATTAGCATTGCCATCGCCGACACATGGTTGCATCAAGAAGAACTGGCTGGATTTTTAATTACTGTTCACACCTTGCAAATCTTCAAACTCGATGCCATTGTGCCAGTTTTAAATGGGCTAGGTCTAATTGGCTTAGTGGCTACCGGGGTGAGCATGACTGGACTGTTTGCTAAACGCCGTCAACCAAAGCGGATGGAAGAACGCCCATGAAATACATTTCTTATTTTTTCATAGCGATCGCCAGTGCCTTTCTGGTCATCCTGTTGTCGTTGTCATCCTGTAGTCCGAACCCTAAGACAATGACTATGCAACCAATGGTGATGAAACAACCCAAGGAGCAACCCAAAACTAACCAACAACCTGCCGATGTTACTGTCAAAATTCGTAATTTCAAATTTGAGCCAGCGAATTTAGCGATCGCTGTTGGTAAAACTGTTCAATTTCTCAATGTTGATGAAGAACCCCACACGGCTACGGCTACGGATGGTACTTTCAACTCTAAAGCACTGGATACCAATGAAACCTGGAACTACACCGCTACTAAACCAGGAACTTATCCCTATATTTGCTCAATTCATCCCTTTATGAAAGGGACGCTGACGGTAACAAATAAGAAAAACTAACCAGAGGAATACCAATGGAACGCAGAAAATTTATTGAACACGTAGGCTGGACAGGACTCGGCATTGTCTGGGCTGTTGGTGGAAATGGCTTATTAACTGCCTGTCAGGTGGGAGAACCAAATGCTCAAAAATCATCCACGGCTTTACCGTTTTCCTTTGTTCAAATTAGCGATACGCACATCGGTTTCAAAAAACCTGCAAATGAACATGTGACTGATACACTTCAGAAAGCGATCGATGCGATCAATGCTTTACCCACTCCACCCGCCTTTGTGATTCACACCGGAGACATCTCCCATTTGTCTAAACCAGAAGAATTTGATCAAGCCAAACAACTGCTTTCTCAATTGAAAGTCCCACTGTTTACTCTACCAGGGGAACACGATACGATTGGCGATCGCGGCAAAGCTTATGAGGAAGCCTTTAACCGCAAGGATGTTAAAGAAGGCTTACAAGTTTGGAATCAGGCGGGAATCCACTTTGTCTCCTTGACCAATGTGCTGGACTTTGGGGCAACCGGTACGGGCAAACTGGGTCAGGCGCAATTGGATTTGCTCTCCAAAGATTTAGCAGCGCAGAAAAAGGATACACCTATAGTTGTTTTCAGCCATATTCCCCTATATGACCTTTATCCCAAATGGGGATGGGCAACTGCCGATTCTGCTAAGTTGCTCTCACTGCTATCTCGCTTTGCATCGGTAACAGTGTTAACTGGACACATCCATCAAGTGATTGAACACAGCGAAGGTAATATTCGCTTCCACACTGCTGCGGCGACTGCCTATCCTCTCCCCGCTCCAGGTCACGGCGATCAACCTGCTCCCGTTAAACTAAGCGAAAATAATCTCTTGGCGGTGCTTGGATTCCGTACAGTTGAGGTAATTTCCCTTAAAGATACTAAAGTTGACCAACATGCTCTCTTGTAGAAATATAGTTCAACTACTGTCTGTTGCGATCGCATCAAGGGTGCTTTTGGATATAACCGAAGAATTTTCCCCAGGATTACACCTTTGAGCCATTACGTGTAATTGGTGGCTCAAACTCTTCTGGCTTCATTCATCTCCCCTACACGATCGCCATACAAAGCAGAAAAAGCCCCGAGCGAGCAGAGTCGTTGCGCGGTCGTAGCTCATAATTTTTCTTAGCGTACAAAAAACCTTTTCTAGCACGGTGATGCCGCGATCGCCTAACCGAATATTGGTATTGAATCTCGTCAAATGTCGCCAGCATTTCAAAGGGTTATACCTGCTCTATGAAGAAGGCGAGTTTTACACTGTCGCAGTTTGGCGGAATTCAAGACAGCTACGCCAATCTCGCCAAATCCCGCAATCTCGCCAGAGTCAGGAGTGAGTTTACCTGTGTCTGGCTGTTGCTCTGTCGCAGAGGAGCGAGTTTCAAAACAGCTTATCAACATACTCTTCCAGGTCAGTACGCTTAACTCGCCAGCCTTTACCAATGAGCTTGGCTTTCAATTCACCTGATGTAATCGCATCTCGTAAGAATTCTCTAGATAATCCAGTTAAAGCCTGTGCTTCAGCGATGGTTAGCAGTAACTTATCAGCTATTGGTACTAGTGGCTGAGTGTCAGCCTTACCCAGCAATGCTTCAATGATTCCAGATAGCTTTTCAATTACGCCAATCTCGCTCCTCTCCGAAACCTCGTCAAATCTCGTAATCTCGCCAGAGTCGGAGGTGAGTTTACCTGTGTCTGGCTGTTGCTCTGTCGCTATTTGGCGAGATTCAAAGGCTGGCTTAATCGTTGGTTGTTCCAGTTCGGCTTTAAAGGCTTGTAGTTCTGTTGGGTCAAAGTTGGCAGTTGGGCGAGTTTTACCTTTTTCGTACTTGACGCTGATTTTACCCTGCTGGACATAACGCTCTAATGCCCTAACGCTGACACCTAAATAATCTGCTGCTTCCTGCTTGTTCATAAATCTCGCCAAATATCGAAACTCGCCAAAATCCTATCAAATAGTTGGCGAGTTTTGGCGAGATTGAGAAAGAGTAAGCATTATTCCTCAGCTGTGCCTATGGTATATTTACCCTAAAGTATAGGACTAGGTGCTATACTTTCACCAAAGAGACTATAAAATGAAAATTTACAAAAACCGTACTTTTGACCGTTGGGCGCGAAAGGAAGGCTTAAACAATCTTAGTCTCTGTAATGCTGTAAACGAAATGGCAGCAGGGCTTTATGATGCTGACCTTGGAGGTGGACTGTTTAAAAAACGCATAGCAAAACCTGGGAAGGGTAGGGAAAACGCACCTTATTTACTAATAAAAACTAAGAGAGATTCCAAAATGACATAGATAATTGTAAAAATTACTGAAATGATAAATAAGACAAATGAATTATTCTGAACAATATGAATTAGCTTATCTGAAGTTGAATGATTATTTATTGATACTAAAATAACTCAAGACTCGAGTTTGTAAAAGTATGTTTATCTAGAGGAAAAGCAAAATTATTCCTAAAGATTCAAATTTAATTTCTGATATATTAGTTTATGCTAATGCTAAAACTCTTGATAAATAATTGTTATCCAGCCCTGCAAGAAACTGTTTATTTTTTATTCCACGTTTGACGCGCTTCTCTTGACCTAAAAGATTAACTGCAATATGTCTGAGAATTGCAAAATTCTGTGGGGCATTATCTTTTCTAATCCGACAGTCATCTTCCCTCAAGGCGACATCCAATACCCAATGTAATGAATTCTCAATTCCCCAATGACTGCGAATAGAATTACCAAACTGTTTAGCATTTGACTCAAGACTACTGATAAAATAATGGGTTTCAACCGTTGTTTCACCATTTAATGAACGGACGGATTCTACCATTCCAACACTATTAAAGTTTGACCAAACTGAATCTGAATTGAGCCGAGACTGAATTTGAGATAACATTAAATAGTGGCGGATTTCATGACGACCATGCCCTCTTTCTTCTGTTTTATATGTGCTATGTTCAATTCCCTCAAAACCTGTGCTTATCCCTGCCTGTAATAATTTTTCAACTTCACTATAAAGATTTCCTTGATTCTTTTTCAACGTAATTACATAATCTGCATCTTGCTGTGTGATTAACCTAACAATTTCTTTCTGACAACCAATTGCATCGATTGTCACAATACATCCAGATATATCTAATACCTTTAATAACTCTGGAATTGCTGTAATTTCATTCGATTTTTCATCTACCTTTACTTGTCCTAACACTAATCGATTTCTAGTTGCCCACGCACTCACTATTTGGATTGCACTTTGCTCACTACTTTCTTCATAAGAACCACGTAATGTTTTACCATCAATTGCAATTATTTCCCCCGATGTTATCTGATGTATTGATTTCATCCAATTGACAAAACATGACTGGAATTGTTGAGGATTTATTTGTGCGAATACTCGCGCAAAAGTATCGTGTGACGGAATGCCATTCGGGAGTTCTAAAAACGTTTTTAACCATTCGTACTTCGCACAACCATAAGTCTCGATTCCCACCCATCCATCTGCTCCACAAATCACCGCGCATACGGCAATGGTCATGATATCGATTAACTTATGTCGTTTAGTACGATCTATGCGTGGATCTTCTATTACACCAAAGTGGTCAGCAATCGTGATTTTGGGCTTAATTTTCATTCAACTATAATTTGGTTCTTCTTGTTTAAGGCAAAGAATAAATTTACTACAAAAACGAACCCGTATTGCTTGGCAGCCGACGGCTGCCACAAACTTACCCCTATATAACGATTATCATTCTTATTTACTTTGATACCTAATTCCTGAAAGCCGTGTGTGGTCTATTGTTTGGGAATTCAATCTTGATTATTAATCTTCAATATTTAGATGCGTTCGCCCTACTGGGAAGGGTAAGAGTGGTGGATTTCGGACACTAATAGCTACTAATAATGAAGATCGTTGGTTTTTTATTTTTGGCTTTTCAAAAAACGAGCGCAGCAACATTGACAAAGATGAAGAAGAAGCTCTGAAAATGTTATCCAAGCAATTACTTGCTTATACACATGATGAGCTTGAGCAGGCAAAAAATAGTAATGCGTTAATAGAGGTGATTTGTGATGCGTCAGAAAAAATCAGCAATTCTTGAAGCAGTTCATGAGACAGCAAAAGACCTACACAAAGCTGGGCTAATGAATCAAACTACATTGCGCGAATTTGAACACTTATGCCTACCTCCTATTGAGCCTCTAGAACCATTACAAATTAAAGAAATACGGGAGTCATCTCAAGTCAGTCAAGCTGTTTTTGCACGTATTTTGAATATAAGTCCTTCAACAGTTCAAAAATGGGAAATAGGACAAAAGCGGCCTAGTGGAGCATCTCTTAAGCTACTGCACTTGATAAAGAATCGTGGGTTAAACAGTGTGCTGTATTAAAAACCCCAAATTAAGAAAATCCCGTCCCGAATTTCTTACTTTTATTTGTCACAGCCGAGACTTATCAATGATTTTGAGAGCTTCGGCTGCGTAGCTTTATTGCGAGGTCGTGCTTAAGCTTTTTTATTTTTAATGAGTTTAAAAAAAATTGACAAATAACAGCAGGAATGTTAATTAGTGTTGTTCTAGTTTATGGTCACTATAAAATGGTTCAAACTATAAATCCTTATAATCCCTTCGTTTACATTGTTGAATCACCAAGAGATGATGATCTTTTATACGAACGAACAGAAGGAAAAGCATTGACAGAAGCTTTAAAACTGTGTGGAATTATTTCCACTTATAGTCTTACGTGTAGCAAAAGAATGTTCAAAGAAGCACTCACTTCTCGTCTTAAGAAAGATTGTCATGATAAAAAACGTTTTCCTATTATTCATTTTAGTGTACACGGTTGCGAACAAGGTATAGGGCTGACTAATGAAGAACTTGTTTCATGGAACGAACTAAGACAATTACTTATACCATTAAATAGAGAAATGCAAGGTGGACTGCTTGTTTGTTTCTCTTCATGCTTTGGAGCTTACAGTTGTTTAATGGAATTTAACAACCAAATAGAATCTTCATTTGGGACTACTGTAGGCCATAACGAAAAGGTATCTTGGTCAAATTCCGCAGTTGCATATATTTCTTTCTATAACCGACTTTTTCAAGGAGCTTCTATCAAAGATTGTGTTGAAGCTATGAGAAAAGCTACAGGAGATGATAACTTTGAATATTTTGAAAGTCAAATTGTTAAACAAGCTTATCTTGCTGATGTTTCTAATCGTATAAGAAATCAGAATTTAAATTCTCATATGACATTTCTTGGCGATATTTTTTAAAAATTACAGGATTGAAGATTAAAACCTGATTTTTTTATTGGCAGAGATGCGTTCTGTCGGTTCGCGCATAACGTGAAATTGTGGGTTCGCACATTAAAACCTCTACGAAAGGGCATTCATCAATCTTTCAGTTGCGATCGCGCATTAGGCTAATCGGTGGCTGAATGCCAAAAAGTCGGCACTTTTGCTCCGATGTCGTTTAAACACCATTTTCCAGCGTAGGCGAGCGCACTTACTGGTTTAATTCCTGCCATGTAGACGGTGGTGGTATAGAAATGTCGTGATAAGCCTGATAGTCGTCTACACGCAGAATCACTTGTGCCAAAATATGTTTTTAATCATGTACTATATTGCTAACAAGTCTGACTGCGATGGAACAAGAAGATTCAAATCGAGGATTGATAGAAATTGCTCAAGATGCTGTCACTGATTTGATGACAGGCTCATCGATTCCTACTCCAATTAAAAGAAACGCTTTCAAAGCATTTGCACAGCTTTGTAGCGCAGCTATTGATATCCCAGTTGCTTATCTTGAAGGGTTCGCTGCGGAAAAGCGTGCCGAAACCCAAGCACGGCTGAAGATTATCAATAGCCAGGAAGTCACCCCCTGACTCGGCTACAAAGCTAAATGACATAGATTGTCAGTATGTTTACTTGAAAAGTAACGAACAAGAACGCCGTCCAAGTGGCAGAGACTTTGTATCGGGGGAGTTTAGCAAGGTAATTCAAAAAGCTTTAAACACAGTTGACTTATTTTTTACTGATGGCATTGACTGGAAAGCTTTTTTTCTCGCCTTTCAAGAACTACAGGCTCAATACCATAGTGGGCTTTTCTGAAACTAATCAAATAAATTTATTAATTAGTCTTTTGTGATTATGTATTTACCACCAGCTAAAGAGCTTTTTGGCAAAAATGTTAACAATTTCAATAGTTCTATTAACTAATTCTGTTTTATCAGCAATAGCACCTATGGCTTGACCTATATTTTTTCCCTCTAGCCCTCCCAAAAAATCTCCTATTTTTTCACCTAATGCTTCAAAAAAACCTTTTCTTGCTTCCTCCTTAGCTGCATCAGAACGATTTTCATCTGTTACAGCATTTACAAAAGTTACTTTTTTCTCTTTGGGTATTGTATACGTAATTGTTTCGACTAAATGTATTAAATTATATTCTTCATCTTTGTAACACGATACTGGAATAACATTTTTTTTATCAATACCAAAGTTTTTAGCAACAAGCTCGATTTTAGCATCGATATTTTTTTGTTGTTTTTCTCCAGGCTTACATTTTTTCGCGTCCCAATCTCTATAAGGTTCAACTTTATCTACCTGATTCAACACAATAATAAAGGGTTTACCTTGTTCCAAATGAGGTTTGATAATTTTGTGATAAAACTCTTCATCAGAACTAAAAGCTTTATCATCAGCTTTTAAAACCCACAAAACAACATCTAACTCTGGTAACTTTTTGAAATATAAATCCTTATACTCTAAATCTCGCTTCTGATTCTCTCCTACACCAGGCAAATCAACTAATTTGATTTTTCCTGAACCAATTTGTCCTGAATATTCCTGAGCTTCTCGTGTACAACTATCAACATCACTGACAGGTGCAAGGTCTTTTCCAAAAAGAGCGTTACAGAGGCTAGATTTACCTACGCCTGTCTTCCCAAGAATGCCAATTTTTGGCTCATAATTGAACGTTTCAGAAATAAAATCTTTTATTTTTTCTGCCTGGTCAGGCAATAGATGAGTTATTTGATTGATTATGGCTAAACTATTCATCATAAAGTAGACCATCCTAAAAAGCACTAAGTTTGTTTAGTATTCCCAAAACCTAGTTCATTCTTAACAGGGGTTATCAAAGTCCAGGTAGAGCAAGGTAATTGAGAGGAGCGACTGCATAACCTTCTTGAGAGGTCGCGGCTTAGATAGATTTATAGGACAATTTTTGATACGGGGATAAATATAAATCTATGGAATATTTGGGTAAGCAGAAGTAGATAAAAAAGTAAAAATTCCTGACTGGTTGACACCTAAAAACATTTACAATTAACGGTTGATTAATCCTAAAAAAGACCAGTATTTACTGGTCTTTAAAATTTATTAAAAATATGTTATTAATTTGCACATACTAATTTTAGATAAAAAGGGTGTAACAAGCTTGTGACTAACCTCTATGAGTGTCTATTTCACAAATCACCCCAATCAAAATTTAGAAACCGCCGAGCATTCAGCTTGGTATATTTTTCAGTGTGTTTGATATCGCGGTGTCCCAGGAAATCTTGGATTTCCCTAGTGTTGTAACCCTGATTCACCAGATAGTAGCCGCAAGCATGGCGCATCATGTGACAGTGAACTTTGATATCAAGCCCAGCCTGTGCTGCCAGCCGCCCAAGCAGCTTTCGCACCGCATCAGTTGACATCACCTCACCACGCTCGGAAACGAAAATATATTTGCTATCGGGCAACATCTCTTTAAGTTGTTTGAGCAAAACTAATTCATCGTCTCTCAAGGGATGCACCCCAGAGTCACTGCCCTTTTCCCTGGTGATGAAAATCTGACGTTCGGCCCACATCAGTGCATCCCATCTTAAACCGCACTTAGCCCCTACAGCTTCCCCTACCCTCAGACCGTGGCGAAACATGAGCAACATCAGTGTATAATCACGGTGAGAATAACGAGCTTTGCGTTCTAGTGCGGCATCGAGGAGAGATCGTACCTCACTTGGTGTAAGGTATTCTCTAGACCTGTAATGCTTGTTAGGTAGACGAGTTGGGGGTGGCAACCTCATTTATGATTGGTGGTAGTGTCCGGTTTACGCGATTTATTATGGACAGTCTACTACGCCACAAGCCCCATTACTCCGTTGAGAGTCGCGCCACTCAAGAGTTATTGCAAATTGTTCTCAATTGATAAATACGTCCATCTCGGCTCAATACCTAAGCGATCGCTCATCGACCAACTGCTTTTGACCACACCCCTTTACCGCAAGGCGAAAAAACGGCGAGTTACTTTACATCTCAGAAATTAACCTGCTCAGAAGTTGAAGAGTGGATTGAATAGGTAAGAGCATAAATCATCTAGATATAACAAAAAAAAGGTCTAGGGTTTTAACTATACTGGTAATAATGAAACATGGGCTGAAACTACTTTCCATCCTTCGGGAAACCTGTACCAAGTTTGGCTCTGTCGCCCAAAGCGTTCTACACTATTGATAATCCGGCGAAATTCTAAAGTCACAATTGCTGTATCTTTCCCAAAGGTTACAACCTTGAGATTCGAGATTTTTCGCTCTATTTTCGGATTTGGCCGATTCTGACGAAAGTTACGAATTTCATCGCCGCCATAAAGGTTTTCTGTGATCCCAAACCGCGCTACTTCTGGCGTATCCCAAAACAAGCTATCCATCATCTCCAAGTTGTTATTACAAAGAGCTTCTTCATATAAGAGGTACAAATCAGTTACTTCAGCTACAACAGTAGGATCATTTACTATGGTCATTGTTATTACCAATTTTGGGTGATATGGCTTGATTATGCACTCTTATGCAAGGTGGTCAACTCACGTTAGTCCAAACCTTTCTTGAAGAACACAAGCACTCAGCATTTTCATCAAAACTAAATCGATGGAAATACGTTGGCTTTCATTCATTGTTGGTAATTGGTCAAGCAAATTAATTACTGCTGCATGATTATAGAAAGGTACAGAAGACATCAAAGAACTCCGCAGGGTATCTTGGACAAGTTGCTGTAGGGGTTCATTTGGCTTGAAAGTTGAAGGTGGGGCTAAAAATGGATGCTTTTGGCGGTTATACATCGTATCAGTTATAAACGGCTTTGCTGCTTCTCTTAGTACATATTTTTCAGTCAATCCACGAATCTTGAGTGCAACGGGCATATTGCAAACTAATTCCACAACTTTGTGATCCAAAAAAGGAAGCCGCCCTTCAATGGAATGTGCCATTTCAACACCATCACCTAACATCCGTAAAAGGTAATTAGGTAAGATAGTTTTAGACCACAGATAGAGAGATTGGTGTACAGGCTCCCTTCCCTTCAGTTGTTCTTGTACATCTATCTGATTAAAAAACATCCGATAAACATCCCTGTGTGAAAATTGTGCAAGAAAGTCTGGTGAATATAAAGGAACCGACCTGAGATATCCCTCAGATGAAGCCTGCATCCAAGCAGGGGCAAAGCCTAACAAACGCTGAACACCATTTAAAGCTTGACTTGAGATATTTTCAGCTAATAATCCTACTGAAACTTTATTTTTTAACTTCAGTTCTTCTAACAAAAGTTTTACTGTCTGCTCATCTTGTCCTTGTTGATTCTGGAGCAACATATCTTGGCGGAAATGAGCATAGCCTCCAAATATTTCATCTGAACCTTCACCTGTAAGTACAACTTTATAACCTGCATCTCGCGCCGCTTGACTTAACAGATATTTTGCAGTTGTGCTGGCGTTACTACATAGCATTTCACAATGCCAAATAGAATCGGCAAAATGTTCAGCTAAGTCCGATTGGCGAATAGGAATAGTCTGTAAATTAGCACCAGTATGTGCTGCCATTTCACGAGCAAGTGGTTCTTCGTTATAAGCTTCATGGTCAAAAGCAAGAGTAAATGCCTGAATGGGAGAAGAACTATGATGTGCTGCCATCCCTAAAACTGTAGATGAATCAAGACCACCACTGAGATAAAAGCCAACTGGCACATCAGCCCTCAAACGCAATTGGATAGCTTCATCTAATGTATGGCGAAGTTGTTCAATATAATCCTCTGCCTTGTACTGAGGTAAGGAATCATTAATCAGCGGATAATCAAAATCCCAATAACGATGCAGTTGTATTCCAGAACGAGATGCCAACAGAAAATAGCCTGGTGGTACTTGGTAAACATTAGCAAACATAGTACGGTCTGGAGCGAAGATGCCGCACTCAGCTTGCCAAAAAGATTCATGATCCCAAGAACCTGGGACACCCGCAGCAAATAAAGCTTTGACTTCAGACGCTAGATAAAGAGTATTGTTATAAATACTGTAATACAGAGGCTTGATGCCAAAACGATCTCGTGCTGCAAATAGTAAATCATTACGTTCATCCCAAATGATAAAAGCAAACTCACCCCTCAGATGATGTAGGCATTGTGTGCCAAACTCGCTGTATAGATGCAGGGCTATCTCAGTATCTGAGTTAGTTTTTAGCTGATATCCCCATTGTTTCAAATCACGCTGTATACGCTCGAAGTCATAAAACTCTCCATTGGCAATGATATGTAGAGTTTCATCTTGGTTGGCAATCGGTTGATCTCCGTTTTGAAGGTCAATAATACTAAGTCGTGTATGTCCTAATGCAACACGTCTATCTGGAGAAATCCAAAATTTTTGTCCATCTGGGCCTCGATGCTTCAAGCAATCAATACCTAGTCTCAAAGATGATTCGGAAATTGCTTCCTTTTTGGAAAAAAAGGCCACTATGCCACACATAAAATACACCCATTATTTGAGACTAATTTAGATTAAACGGGTTTGCTATTTAATAGGCTTTTATCTATTTTTAGAATCAATTTTAGTTACTTAAAAATTCTGAAAATAGCCAAAAGTATTCAATAAAAATCACTGCGATAACCCTTACTGATCACAGGATATATTAAATCAGGCTGTAATAATGCTGATATTTTAGTTATTGCAAGTACTGACAACTCAGACATAAAAACAATATGAGGCTACTTATACAGGTGGAGCACGTTAGCAGCGGTTATACTATAGGATTTTAAAAGTCTGCAAGTAGCTGTCGTTTGACATTGCCGGAAGTTGGCACTCAAAACTTTAAAGGAATAAGAACATAATGTTGAAAAGCTGGAATCGCCGCGAATTCTTATGGGGAGTGAGCCAATCAGCCTTGGCATTACTGGTTATGGGTCGGGCATCTGGGCAAGTGGTGGCGGCAAGTAAGCCGACTTCAGTGCTGGTTCTTGGTGCGGGTCTGTCTGGCTTATATACAGCGTTGTTGTTAGAAGCCAAGGGTTTGTCTGTGACGGTTTTAGAGGCACGCGATCGCGTCGGTGGTCGCGTCCATACTTTAGATGATATCCCCGGTAAGCCAGAAGCAGGGGCACAAGCTTTGAGCGAAAGATATCGACGCTTGTTAGCACTGGCTGAACGCTTGCAAGTCCCAACTGAGCCAAGCCTTGGCTTAGACAAGGAATCGCTGCTGTATATTAGAGGGCAAGCAGTATTGCCCAAAGACTGGGCTATTTCTGCCGCCAATCACTTAGCAAAGAGCGAACACTCTCTGCTTCCCCAAGAATTGCTGAGTCATTATCTCCGCAAACACAATCCCCTAGAAAATGCGAATGCTTGGATCAAGTCGAAATATTCAGATATAGATATTCCCCTAGACAAGTATCTCCGCGCTCAAGGTGCCTCAAATGAAGCTTTACGATTAATCGACTTTAATCCCGCTTCTCTATTCAACAGTATAAATACTACCTCTGCACTATGGGCATTACGGAATGACCAGCGCGCCCAAACTCGCAGCCAGCACCCAATGCATATTCAGAGTGGTAACAGTCGTTTGCCAGAAAAGATGGCAGCCTCTCTCAAGTCTCCTGTGCAGCTAAACAAAGTGGTAGAGTCGATTCGTTCTCAGGCAACAGGTGTAAAAGTTTACTGCTCAAATGGTTCAAAATTCGATGCTGATTATGCGGTGGTGACGTTGCCGTTTTCGGTGCTGCGCCAGGTAGAAATTACCCCACCATTACCAAAGATACAGGCACAGGCGGTGCAGGAATTGCCCTACACAGCAGTGACACAGATTCGCTTTCAGGTTGGTCATCCATTCTGGGAAACTGATGGCTATCCGCCGATGATGTGGACAGACTCACTACTTGAAAGTGTGTTGCCGGTTCGAGACAAGCAGGGGCGGGTGCAAAGCTTAGTCTCCTGGGCAACTGGAACTAATGCCAAACAGTTGGATGCCATGAGTGCAGACACATTAACCAAATATGTTACCTCGGAACTGACGCGAATTCGCCCTGGAACAGAGGAAAATGTCGAGATTCTGCACGTTGTTTCTTGGGGACGCGATCCCTATGCTCTGGGCGCTTATTCCCACTTTGCCCCGGACAAATCCGGCGCTTTCAAGACAAAATGGCTAAACCCTGGCAGCGAATTCACTTTGCAGGCGAACATACTGCGATCGCATCTGGTGGGATGGAATCGGCACTGGAATCAGGAGAGCGAGTGAGCAGCGAGATTTTAGCTCGCATTGGTTTGTTATCGCCCCAAGCACAAGCACCATGACAAATTTTATGATTGTAAATGAGCGATCGCTATTCAGATTTCGCTTTGCGGTAGCCTTCAGCACTCAAAAATTCCTCACTCACCAGTGACAGAATTTTGTCTGTGTCTTTCCCTTTGTCCAGTTTTCTCTGCTTATTTGGAATAAAGGATATAACAATAAGACAGTCAGGGGTATCACGGCTCATTTCACCCTTTGCACTATGCTGCCACTATGACCCAAGTATTGCCCCCTTACAGCACTTCCGGCGGCTATGAGGTACATCCTCAAAGCTGAAAGCTATGATAGGAGAGGGGCAAGAGGAAAACTGTATTGCATAATAGCCGGAAGCGCTGTAAGCCAATATCGTAGTTTTGGAAGGCTCAATATATAAGGTTTTTTTCCCTTTAACCTTTTTCAAAAATCAAATATGAGTCCTATATTCTGTTAGTATATTTATTTCTACTGATAGACATATTGACAAAAATAAATCTATATTCTCTATTTTGAAATATTGCTTATCTGCGTAACTAGCAACTTGAATTAATAACAGAAATGTTACGAATGTATGATTAACTATACTAAGTCATTATAGTTCTGTTAGCTAACAAAATTATGAGGTTTTTCAATTTTTGTCAGATCGGTGTCCCACTGATAAGTTTCGCATTGCTAGGGTGGATAGCCCCAAGAGCTAACGCAGCCCTTTTAGTCGGGAGTTATAACAATAACTCCGTCCTGCGCTACGAAGAAAAAACGGGAGAATTCATTGATGAATTCGTTCCTTCTGGTAGTGGAGGACTACAGGGAACAACTGGTTTAACTATTGGGCCGGATAATAATCTTTATGTAAGCAGTATTTTGAACGGTAGTATCCAACGTTACGACGGGAAAACAGGGAATTTCATTAGTACCTTTGTTCCTTCCGGTAGTGGTGGACTAGATGCACCTGAAGACTTAGTTTTTGGGCCTGATGGCAACCTCTACGTTACCAGTATTAACAGCCGCACTAGTAATAGTGTTCTCCGCTACAACGGACAAACAGGAGCTTTTATTGATACTTTTGTTCCTTCAAGTAGCGGCGGACTCACTGCACCTTTTGGTTTGAGCTTTGGTTCAGACAATAACCTCTACGTCAGTAGTGTTCTAACGGATAATATTCTTCGCTACAACGGACAAACAGGAGCTTTTATTGACACTTTTGCTACAGAGGCAAAAGGTTCAGAACCTGGTGGTTTGACCTTTGGAGCAGATGGCAATCTATATGTTGCTAATTTTGTGAGTAACAATATTTCGCGCTTTAATGGAAAAACAGGAGCTTTTATTGACACCTTTATTCCTGCTGGCAGTGGGGGACTTAACGATCCTCTCAAGCCAGTCTTCGGCCCTGATGGAAACCTCTATGTTAGTGGCTTAAATAGTAACAACGTGTTGCGTTACGACGGCAAGACAGGAGCTTTTATTGACACCTTTATCCCTGCCGGTCGAGGTGGATTAAATGGGGCTGGCTTTTTAGCTTTCACTGAAGACAGCACTATTATTCCTGAACCTAGAATGACGCTAGCTGTGTTGGCATTTGGGGCTACGCTAGGAGCAAGCAAGCTACTGAGCCGTAAGCAAAAAAGTAAAATTTTACTCGGTTGACACTAATGATAAGGCAGTGAGCTTTTATGATGATACTTGGGGCGATTTCTACTATCAGTCCAGCATTGCTCTTCACCTTTAGCACCCAATTTCAATTACTATACCATATCTGCGATGCTGTCTCCTAAATCCTTTGTGAGCAAGCCTTTCAAGACTTAACGGGAAAAGTCAGTGTCTACGACGGGCTGCGCCTACGCTGGCACTACCAATAAAGTGCATTAGCGTAGCTCACCGTAGGTATAGCTTTAGCGTTTTTGGCAATTTAGAATGGTAGGGGCAGAAGCTTGACGCTGGGAATACTTAACTTCCCATCCAGGTAAATTCCACCAGACAACGCGCTTTTCTGGTTGTAACCAAAAGTCTAGTTGTTTGATTTTGCCATTCTCAAAAACTAGTTTCGGGAACGTAGGATAGTCACGATCATCACTCTCGCTATAGTTACGTCCAAGATAGTTAAAACAAGCCTTTAATCCCTGAGTAACTCCCAACTCTTCAACTCCAATGCCTTTCAAGGTCGAGTTATCGTAGCTGAAGCTGCCATTGAACGATTTGCCTGCTAACCACCAGGGGCAAAGTAAGTTTGGAAGCATTGCTGTATATGCTCTTTAGCTATCGATAGACCTGAAAATATTTAAACCATTATCGCTTTCAATTAACCAAAGTTACCACAATGTTGGAATGAAAGAATAAGGGTTTTAGCTATGTTATCGTATACTACAAGCTGAGTTTTTATACTACTTGCCCCTGGTGTCAGCTACGCTATATCTGCCCCAAATACTGCGGCAAGGGGATACCATGATGCTCATAACCCATACTTATCATACCAAGTAAGATAGCGTTGTAGGCGATCGCGCTGGTAACTCGGCTTGCTAATACCGTGGGATTGCTCAGGATAAATAATCAATTGAGTCTCAACCCCTAAAATTTTGAGTGCGTCATACATCTGCTCGGAGTTATGCAACGGAACAACAGTATCCCGATCGCCACTCAGAAATAGTGTTGGCGTGACAATTCGGTCGGCGTGCAGGAACGGAAAGGAAACTCGTAGCCAAGCATTGAGGTTTTTCCACGGTACGCCCAGTTCCGGCTCGACGTCAGAAAACACGTTACCGTATGCTGCCAAAAAATTGGAAATACTAGCTCCACTTACCGCAGCTTTGAAACGGGTATCTTGGGCGATAGTATAGTTTGTTAACATACCACCGTAGCTCCATCCACCGATTCCTAACCGAGATGGATCGGCTATCCCTTGTGCCTGAACGTAGTCAACAGCAGCAAGGACATCTTGGACATCTTTATTTCCTTAGTGAGCGTAAGATTATTCCTATGAAGATCAATCGCTTAGACAATGTAGGATTGAAGATTGGAGATTGCCGATTGCAGATTGAGAGAGTTATGGATAAGGAACAGTTTAAGGAGAGAACCCAATATGAATGCTCTACGGGTAATTAATTTAGTTGAAGCCTTACCAAAAGACCAAACAACCTCACAAGTCATAGGCAAACAATTACTCCGTTCAGGAACGTCAGTAGGAGCCAATTATCGGGCAGCAAGTCGTGCCAAATCAACGGCTGAACTCATCACCAAGCTCAATATTACATTAGAGGAAGCCGATGAATCACTTTACTGGAAGTCCCTGATTGTAAAAGCGAAATTAGTGGACTCTAAATTGCTTCAGAACTTGATGCAGGAAGCGAATGAAATTGTATCAATGCTGGTGTCCTCTCTCAAAACCTTACGGTCAAAACCCAAAGATTCCCGAATTTCTAACCCCAATTAATCAATCTCTTGCTTCAATCTGACTTCTACAATCTCCAAAAACAATCTGCAATCTTCAATCTTCAATGAAAATAAACCGCTTCGGCAAGTCCGAAATCCTTAACCCTCAAGAGATAACCTTACTATTTAGCGAGGGACTTGTTAAGCCCCGCGATCGCGCTTTGTTTGGCGTGTGCCTTTATGCGGCTGCCCGAATCAATGAAAGCTGCACTTTGCAGCGCGGCGATATCATTGGCACAAGGGGCATTAGACCCAAGCTGATTATCAGAGCCTACAACACTAAGGGGGGGCAGGATACCAGAGAAATTCAGGTGCATCCCAAGCTCAAGGAATTTTTGTCAGAGTATAGTAATGAGCTATCCGGCAGAAATCCGCATTTGTTCCCCGGTCGTCACGGGCTGGGGCATATCCATAAGGCCAGTGCTGACCGAATATTACGTGAGGCACTGCGGCGGGTGGATTTGGATGAGCATGGAATGTCTTCTCACAGCTTTCGGCGGACGGCGTTAACCTGGATGAGTGATGCCTGTGTACCCCTGCGCCACATTCAATCTATCAGTGGTCATCGCAGTCTGGCTGCCCTGGAGCGATATTTGGGTGTGACTGAGCAGCAAAAAGAAAATGCCATCTCCACTTTAGTTTTTTAAGTCAGTAAGGAATAATCATTCTCATAATGAGAATTGCTGCGATCGTCCAAGGCTGGAGGTAGCTGCTTCGATTGTGTTGCAAAAACTAATTTTGGACAGAAAACTCTTTTCCAAAAAGATGGATTATGCACCACTCCAAAAACTTCCGATAATATAGCAGACTACATCGTTATAAGCTTCTCTGTGCTTACATTTCACCTTTGACCAAGAGCGATCAAATAGTGCGGGAGCGAGGTCAAATACCGTGGTACACGACAACAATGCTTATTTGAGATTGGTGTCGTCTAATCACAGAATTCAAACAAGAAGTTGCGCTCATTTTTCTATTGATGGATGATAAGCAGTATCAGCAAAAAACCACCCTTGGATATGACACCTGCTACAAATTCTTCAAACCAATCCCCAAAGCTGCAACGCAATACGCTGCAATTGCGCCATGCGGTTGTCATGGCAGTCGCTGCGATGTCTCCGGTGGGTGCCATCTTTTTTAATACCATTCCCCAAGCGGGACTCGTCGGTGCAGCGATGCCGTTGTGTTACATCATTGGTTTTGGGGTGGCTCTGCTGGTTGCCGATCAAATCAGCATACTTGCAGCGGAGTTTCCCACGAGTGGCTCGTTGTATACCTTTGTGACTCAAGGATTAGGAGTGCGCTGGGGCTTTCTCGCTGGCTGGTTGAGTTTAATTTCCTTTGGTGTAGCTATTGCCTTTGTCTTTCTAGTAATGAGTGCGAATTTTCAAGAGCTGTTGCTGCACTGGTTCGGCTTACACCTAAACTGGACATTATGGTATTGCTTGTTCACTTTGATCGTCGGGGCAGTGTGTTATCGTGGCATTCGCTTCTCGCTGCAATTGGATCTGACGCTATTGATGTTTGAACTCGGCGTTTGTCTGTTGCTCGCGCTCATAGTGTTGATACAAGCTGGTAAAACCGGACAACTGACGCTCGTACCCTTCACGCTGACGGGATTACCACAGCAGAGTAACCTGATTGCCGGTGTCATTTTGTCTATCCTCAGTTTCGTCGGGTTTGAATCCGCAACCACGTTGGGTGAAGAAGTTCAAAACCCCCGAAAGTCAATTCCGAAAGCGACGGTGATCACCGTAGTTTTAGTCGGCGTGTTCTATGTACTGATGTCATATGTGGCAACGGTGGGATATGGCATTCATAACATGGCAGCCTTGTCCCAAGATGCTGCCCCCTTCGATACGATTGCGCGTCACGTTTGGGGCAATGGGTTTGCCTTATTGATTGATTTTGCCGGCATTATGGCTGGATATGCCTCTGCCGTTGCCTTTCTCAACGCTGCTGCTCGGATTGTCTATACCATAAGTCGAGAAGAACTATTTCCCCGTTGGTTGATGCACATTCATCCCACATATCGCACACCGACAAATGCCATTCTCGGTTTGTGTGGCAGTTCTGCGTTTGTGGGGTTGGGGTTGGGAATACTGTGGACACCGATTCAGGCGTTTGGCTTTCTGGGTATAGTTTTAACGATCGCTGCCCTAGCGATCTATGGATTGACTAGTTTAGCGTGTTTTCGATATTTCTCGACAAAACGCCGCGCTCAGTTGGAGCAAAACTCTACGATTCGCTTTGGTTGGTTGCGTTATGTTCTGCTACCTTGGCTCTCGATAATTACGATTAGTGGTGTTCTAGTTGGCACTCTTTATCCCCCTCCACCAGCACCCCTTCACTTAGCACCAGTTGTCGTCTTAATTTGGCTATTGCTGGGCATCGGAGTGTTAAGGTTTCTGCAAATTCACAAACCCGAAGCTATTCGTCAGGCAGGTAGACTATTTGTCGTTGATGAAACTGAAACCCTCAGTTAGAAAAAAGCGATCGCTCTTGAATGATGGTGTAAAGGTTTTTTGTACAAACCCTCGAAAAGGAGGATTAGGAGTTTTAGGGACTTCCAGAAAATAAATTATGCCAACCTATGAGAATGGGGTAAAGCTCACAAAAAAAGCTATTTTAAGTAGGTAGGCACGAAAAAAATATGTATGTTTAGTTTTGTAAAAACAATGGAATGACGAGGGCTGTTGCGCTTGCAAGATTTTAAACAGGAGCAAAAAAATGACTATTACAGAAGATAATTTTCAAGTTCGTACCATGACCAAAGATGATCTAAAAATTGTCTTAAGCTGGGCAGCTTTTGAGGGGTGGAATCCGGGTATTGATGATGTTGATAATTTTTATATTGCCGATCCAGGTGGGTTTTTAATTGGAGAATTAAATGGGAAACCTATTAGCTGTATTTCTGTAGTGCGATATAGTGCTAAATTTAATTTTATTGGTATTTATATTGTTAAACCCGAAGAACGAAAAAAAGGATTTGGTTTAAAAACATGGCTTGAAGCATTGAAGTTAATTTCTAATCAACCTGCTGCTTTAGATGCTGTCTTAGAACAAGTTAATAATTATCAAAGATTTGGTTTTAAACCTGCTCATTCTCATCTCCGTTATCAAGGGATAATTTCTGGAAAAATCTTGCCCGATGTGAGGGATTTAAAAACTATTGATTTTGAACAACTTTGTCGTTATGATCAGCGATATTTTCCTAGTTATCGTCCTCATTTTCTTTCGACATGGATTAATCAACCTCATGGGCAAGGTTACGCTATTATCAACGATGCTGATTTGGTAGGTTATGGAGTGATTAGAAAAGCGACGGATGGCTTTAAAATTGCCCCTTTATTTGCGGAAAATGAAGACATAGCAAAAAAGTTATTTTTAGCCTTAGTTACTTATGCTGAAGGAAGTCCTGTTTATGTGGACGTTCCTAATATTAATAAATCCGCTATTATCTTATTTGAAAAATATCAAATGAACCCTATGTTTGAATGTGTCCGAATGTACAAAGAAGAGTCACCTAACATTGATTGGCACAATGTTTTTGGTGTTACTACTTTGGAATTAGGTTAAGTTTAACCTTTTTAGCTCCTCCTCAACTAGAGCAATCATATATTCCTTAATGGTCATGCCTTTTTTGGTAGCACGGATCTTAATCTCCTGGTGCTGGGGCTAAATGAGCAATCGTACAGAAACTTACGCTAAGGCTGTAATCCTTACTGGATAAGCATTCTGCAAATCGATATTTTTCACAATTCTCGATGTACCAATTAACCTATAGGCTATTTGGTGCGGCTATTTAATACGGCACACCAAGGGTTTGAAGCTCTTAATTTTCAGAGACTTCAATTGGTACAGCTTTATCCGTGGCGATCGCAATATTGAAAGCGGTTCATCAAGTCCTTAGCGTAACTTTCGGTATCACTGCTCATTTCACCCCTTTCATATAAAATCAATCTCAAAATCAATTTCTCGTGTCCCAGATTTTTAAGTACATAATCATGGAAAATATTGTTACTAAATCATTATATTTAGTACCCTTTACGCAGGAAATAATAAAAGCAGCAATCATTGGGAATCCTGAATTAGCAAGAGTTCTGGCGGTTACAGTTTTACCCAACTGGCGTAATGAAATATTTGGTAAATCTTTGCCAACAATTGCAGATATCCTGTGCGAGAATCCGTTACAAAGTGAATGGGGATGGGGAAGTTTAATCATTCATAAAGCAGAAAAGACACTCATTGGTTACCTTATGCTCAAAATTCTCCCAGATCCCACAGGTTCAGTGGAAATAGGCTATATCATAGTTCCATCATATCGACAGCAAGGTTATGCGTCTGAAGCTACAAAAGCAATGATGGATTGGACGCTTTGTCAACCAGGTATAGAAAAAGTTACGGCTGGATGCGATGCAGATAATATAGCTTCAAAGCGGGTGCTAGAAAAAATCGGAATGCGGCTCATAGAAACACGAGGTAAGGCGTTGATATGGGAATTATGCAAAACAGAAATCATAGAGTAATTGTGCTGAGGAAGTGACAATCTAGCTTCAAAGCCTTATTTAACAAGGATGATAGAAGATGGGGGTTTTTGTACAAACCCTCGAAAAGGAGGATTAGGATTTTTATGACTGAGAAGCGGCAGATTTTCTAAGATAACGTCTCATTATTCCTTAGACTTTGAGAGAATTGTATTTTGAGACATAAAAAGAGACATGATTTTGGTATGTCTCAAAAAGTACAGTTTCTGAGACACGTTGGTGGGAAAAAGTTTGCTGACAAGGATTTGAAGGTAATAATGCCAAACCTCGTTTTTGCTATTCCCCCTTTTCGAGGGGACGTATAAAAAACCCCAACCATTGTGACTAACAGATGTAAGATAAGCATCAGTGCTAATTTTTATAACAAAAATGAAAAGGTTGAGAGAACTCGCATTAGCTTGTGTTGTGATCGCTGCTTTGATCAATATGAATCTCAACGTTCAGGCAACGTCCAAGCGGCTGATTACCCTAGACGATCTCTCTGCTGTCCACCAAGTCAGCGAACCGCAAATTTCTCGCGATGGAGCCTGGATAGCTTATACGGTCGAGAGTACCGATATCAATAATGATTCTGTCAACAACCATATTTATATGACTTCGTGGGATGGCTCCCGCACCCGAAAATTAACTAACAGCAAAGATAGCGAAAGTTCCCCTCGTTTCAGTCCCGATGGAAAGTACCTGACTTTTCTCTCCAGTAGTCAGTCCAAGAGTGGAGGCAATCAAATTTGGCTGCTGAACCTTACCGATGGAGAAGCAGAAAAGATTTCAGATTTTCCAGGAGGTGTTTCTGATTTGGTTTGGGCGCCCGATGGGAAACGACTAGCTGTAATCGCCCAAGATCCACCGCAAGAAACTCGGAACGGACAAAAGACCGCGCAGCCAATTGTCATTGATGGCTTTAAAGGATATCTCGGAAAAAGTCGCCAACATCTCTATGTGTTTGACTTAGCAACTCACAAAGCAGATATTCTGGCACCAGGTGAGTTTAATGAATATTTGCCCGAATGGTCTCCAGATGGGAACAAGATTGCTTTTGTCAGCAAGCGTGGTGTTGATTTTCATCGCCATAACAATTGGGATGTCTACACTATCGTTGCCCAACCAGGAGCAAAAGTACGTCAAATAACTACCAATGAAAGTCCCAATTGCGATCCCTCCTGGGGTAGCCGACCTGTTTGGAGTCCAGATGGGAAGTTAATAGCCTACCTGCAAGGAGGCCCTCAAAAGCTACTTGAGTACGCCGTTTACCATCTTGCGGTTATTCCAACGGAAGGAGGTACTCCACGTTTGTTAACCGCAAATCTTGATCGCAATGTTGTTAAGCCACGCTTTACATCTGATGGCAAATCAATTCTGTTTTTGCTGGAAGACGATGGTAATGTTCACCTCGCAAAAGTACCAGTAGCAGGCGGCAAGATAGAGCGATTGCTAGCTGGACGTAGAAATATCAGCGCCTTTGACTTCGGGGGTGACGATAGGATTGCCTTGTTATCCTCAATGCCACAGGAACCGAGTGAGGTTTTCACCCTCAAAGGCACTCAACTGCGTCCAATATCGCACCAAAACCAGGAATTGCTTGTCCAACTTCTATTAGGAACCACAGAAGAAATTAGTTTCAAGAGTAAAGATGGTACCGAAATCCACGGTTTCTTAGTCAAACCACCAAATTTTCAACCAGGAAAGAAATACCCAACACTCCTTCAGCTTCATGGTGGCCCAGTCGATCAGTACACAAACCAGTTTATGTTTGACTGGCAGATGTTTGCAGCTCACGGCTATGTTGTCGTTGCAGTTAATCCACGGGGTAGTTCGGGACGGGGTGAAGCGTTCTCAAAGGCTATTTACGCTGACTTTGGAAATTTTGTTCGCCTAAACCTCCTTTACCCTAATTTTTCGTGAACAGTAAGCCGAGGGTTTAATAATGCTTATGAATCACACTGGCTGTATGCCTGATTCCCTCGTGAAAGCATAAGTAATTCTTATTTAAGCTGATAAAAGCTCTTTTCGGCTCACAGTTCTTCTGGCATAATCACAGAAATTAATTGATTCCGATTCTTCCTATAAATCCTAAAATCACTATCAAATGTGAGCAATTCACTTTTTTGGTACAGTTCTGCCATCCTTACCAGGGGTACAGCCGGGATACCTGCAATTTGGGACACGTTGTAAACAAATGTTGCAGAAACCGATTTTGCGATTTACTAACTTGCCCAAAAATGGTATTAAGACATTCAAATTTTTGCACACTAAAATCAACTCTTCACGCGATTCAGTCTCTTAAACTTGCCCATAAATGGCCATTTATGGTGATGTTTTCATCTTCAGTTGACATCAAAACCCCGGTAGGAAACAAGGCTAAATCAATGGTTTCGACTCTTTAACGTTACAAAACTTTACAATGTGTCCCAATTTACCCGTATCCCGGCTGTATCCCAAATCGACCCGCCGCAGTGCCTCACGTAATATTCGGTCAGCACTGGCCTTATGGATATGCCCCAGCCCGTGACGACCGGGGAACAAATGAGGATTTCTCCCTTTTAACTCAATGCTATATTCTTCTAAAAATTCCTTCAGTTTGGGATGTACTTGAATTTCTCTGGTATCCTGCCCCCCCTTGGTGTTATAAGCTCTAATAATCAGCTTGGGTCTAATGCCCCTAGTGCCGATGACATCGCCGCGTTGCAAAGTGCAGCTCTCGTTAATTCGGGCAGCCGCGTAGAGGCACACGCCAAACATTGCGCGATCGCGGGGCTTAACAAGTCCCTCGCTAAATAGTAAGGTTATCTCTTGAGGGTTTAGGATTTCGGCTTTGCCAAAGCGATTGATTTTCATAGGGAATATTTTACGCTAGCAAATCATACTTTGTTCGCCTAACCCCCTAAAACCTTAATCTCTCGTCGCCAAACCCCACTCATTACCGACTATTGCAAACAATTATCATCTGTCTCCACTTGATAGTTGACACACGCTGATCGCAAAGCGCAAAAGCCGTTAATTGAAGCACAATCAAGTCACTTCCCCAACTCGGACAATCATAGAGAACGCGATACATCTGAACCGACCAACTGCGCGAGATCCTGTTATTAGTTGCCCTAAGTATCCAAAAACTTCAGTTCACTAACATCAATGAGATTTAATCCACCTGCCGCAGCACCAGGACGCAACGGTGAAGGTGCAGTGAGCGGTTGTCCGGTGAGGGCAGAAACCAAAAGCACTTTATCACTACCACAGGAAACCCAAGAGATTTTATATTCTTCGTCGCTTGAAAGCAGCTTCACACGATCTCCTTTAACGGGTTCGCGGGTGGTGACGGATGCTGATGGAGTCGGTGACGGATTGGTGATGGTTTGGTGATGGTTTGGCTCGATAGATGGTAATGCTTGTGGAGTATGGGTTATAGCTGTCTCAGGTGATGGTTGTGATGGAGGTGATAGAGTTTTGCCCAAACTTTCTACAAAATCTGTTTTCTCATCGCCCAAACTTTCACTCTTCAAAAAATTAGATGGATGATTATTTACCTCGTTTACAAAAAGATTTTTCTGTAAATGTCCATCACATCCGTCACCATAAGGCTTTGAGTCCATCACCATATCCATAACCTTGTCCGTCACACCTCCATCACCAGCCTGATTGGAAGTGATTGAAGATTCGGAAGGGAACGGAGCCTCATCGAAAGCGCCTCTTAACCGAATACCGTAAAAATGACTGCCAGTTCTGGTTTTTTCCTGCTTAACATCAGACCATCCCAGCACATGATTTAAGACTTGCAGTAAGTCTGGGGTGAAATTGGGTAAGCTCTTGCCTTGTTGCCCAGAATTTTGGCAGTAGTGATGGTAGGAGCCAAACAGTGTGCTGATTTCGGGGCGGTAGCTGCTACTTTGCCATTCGTTTTTGTTAGAGCCAACTTTGACAACTCCTGATAAATCTCGCACAATATGCCGTTCCACCCAAGCCGCGATGGAGTCAGTCATCTGCGCCATTTCCCAGTAAGCGAGATCATAGCCAGTAGAGTTTTTTCCATTGAGAGTGTTAATTATTTCACTCTCTGGAATGGTAAGTAGGTACTGGGTGAAGGCTCCCATCTCTGGGTAGAGCTTCTCTCTGAGGTGAGTATCTACAATTGGTGGACAGTAATTCATGTTTACTACAATCAACCGCCTTTTGAGCCATCTGCCGACCCCAGAGCCTTGGAGCGCCGCATAATTGGAAGTAATTAAGACTGTGGCAGCAAGTCTGACATCACAAGCTTTTTTATAAACTTCCTTGGCTTTGGTGCTTCCTCCCCCCGTCAGGGTTTTGAAAGTTTGCAAACCGCCATTGACCTTATCTTGATCCTCAAAAATGACTGAGCGTTTGTTGTTGATGTCTACCAGGAAATTAGGATTATCCAAGTTTTCAATTTTGCCACTCCAAGTATTCTCTGAGCCGACTAACGCCTGAAGAATATCGGAGTAAATGCCTTTACCATTGCCGCCATTGCCCCAGAGGTAAAGAATTTTTTGGAGATGAGACATACCTCTGAGTGTGGCAGCTGCAAAACAGATGAGGGTTTGTATTTTTTGGGAGTCGCCCTCCGTTACTTCCTGAAACCAACCGCGAATTGTTGGCCAATCTCGAAGAGAGGGATTATCAAAGCGATGGGGCAGTGTCCAGGTTAAATAATTAGCGGGTGAGTGTTTCTCAAACTTTCCAGTAGCCAGAACCAGTACGCCATCTAGGAATGGAACGATGTCTGTTCTTTGGGGCCACGTTTCAACAGTTAGCCGTCGCGCCATGAATTTGCGAATATTGACTATATAGCTATCAGTGCCATAGCCAACAATTGAACGGGCATCTAATATTCCCTGAATCATTGTTTCGATCATGTGATCGTCAAGGGATTTCCACAATCCCGAATCATCACCTAGATAGTACTTCCATTCCTTGTATTCGTTGCAGTACTTGAGACGTTCTCGATAATCTTCTGCTAATTCAAATGCCAGTATGTCAGCCGGGATAAGTTTCGACTTCGACTGATAAGACTTTGACTGATGAGACTTAGACTCAACGGCATCTTTGCCGTGGGTCAATTCTCTGATTTGCTGATTTAGTGCCGCGATTAGATTATCCGCACTCATGCGAGTTTTCAAAATATTTAACTCTACAATCGTGCCGTAGAGTTGAGAAAGTTGTTCGAGTTGTTCAAAACTATTTACCTCGTCTACCGCCCCAATGCCCAGCATTTTGGTGACTATGCCAAAACATAGTGCTGAATTATAGCTTTGGGCCCAAAGCGTTTCACCGTTTGGTGTCAGCAACAAGTCATCAATCCCTTTGCCTAGTGACTCGTCCCAGGTGGGGCGCGATACGGTGGAGCCTACTTTTTGCGCCGCATAAGACAGTGCATCAATCCCCTTGTTTACAGATGCTACGACCGAGGGCTTAGAATCCATGTCATAGGCAACTAACAAGGTTCTAGGGCGATTCATCAAGAGTTGTAAGCTGGGCTTGAATCGCTTGGTCTTTTTATCTACCCCACAGGTCGCGCCGTAGTTGGTGGTGGCGGGGTATCCCTGACAGATTAGACTAAACAGTTTTTCCCCGCCTTCGGTCGTAATTACAGGTAACTCGGAATTGGCTAACCATTCATAGAAATCCACATCATCCGGGATACTGCCTTTCTCAAGTCCTAGCTGTTGCTCAACGAGCCTTCTAATAATGGGGACGACGCGAGGATAGAAGCACTGATCTCCATTCTTAGATGGAGCCAGCCGTTTGTATGGCTTTGTGCCATCATCGTTTGGTAGACTCAAAATTGAATGCCAGACGCTACCATCTGCATTCAGCATCAGCGCAGCATACACAACGCCGGAATATGGTTTTTTCCACCTTAAAGCCTCGGCTATCCGGTACGGTGAGTCTGTAAACTCAATCATCGCGTCAAACTGCTCTGCACAAAGTCGGTCACGCCCAAACTTCTGCTTAATAAAATCTTTGAAAGCGCCAAATGAAATCCAATGCTGTTTAACGCTCTCGTTAGTCCAGATTTGCTCAACACTATTGGGCTGTGTCGCCTGATTCCTGGGTTCAGATAATAGTGGGGCTGGAGTCAGTTGATCTAGATGTCCACGAACGTCATTTGTAGCAGTAGTACTAGAACCGTTAAAGGTGGCTACCATTGGTGAATCCTTATGAGGTAAATGAGGTGCGCTTTACCTCCCCTGAAGATTTACCAAGACTTTAATCAAATTTCTCGTCAAACCCGTTGTAGGAAGTTCTTGGAACTGATAACATTAGGTTATAAAGAAATTTAAATCTTTTTCGACGGGTGTCTTCTTGGACTGTTAAAGAACTTGCTATCAACAAGTTGAGTCCTGGGGAGGCATTCTTTTCTTATGTATATCGGGTGACATGACACTTAGAAAAGATGGACTAAGGGTATAGTCTCATTACATAGTAAATTATCTCAGGCAAAAAAATAATAAATATCTCAGCTTTATAAAATAAAACAATTTATCTATTTTTCTCAAGCCAAGACACAGCAAAGCTATTACAAGTTTTCAACTAATATTAAAAACCAAATAAACACCTCACTATATTAATACTAGTAGTGTGACTAAGAATAATTCAATTTGTTGATGCTGCTTCAAGAAGACATTAATCTAAAATTTTGACTGACTTAATACCTTGGCTGCATTTCTGGACTAACAGCCATCTTTTAGCCTCTGGCTCTAGCGCGGGCATGATTCTCCAGTTGAAAACATCTGCCCAAGTTTCCATCCCATGAGCGGGGAGCAAAACTTACTTCAAGTTCCTTGAACCGTACCCAATCGCGATCGCTGATAGCTGTCAAAACGGGGAGAAGCCAGGGGAGTGATTTTAAATCAATGGCAGATGGGTTAATCATTTGATTTGTTTTTAGCGATCGCATCTGTAGACACAGATTCTTTCCAGTTGGCAAGGGCGGCAACAACTACCCCTTCAACTAAATTCGAGACAGTTCTTCGCTCGGATTTGGCCCACGCTTCTAAATCCGATTTTGTTTCATGTTCGCAAGTAAACATTACTTTAGCCTTTTTTGTTACTCCCATTTCTACTCACTTCAATAGCTTACTGAATCTTTACTCAACTATATCCTTTAAGACTCTTACTCTGTAAGCTTTTTTAGTTTAACAGGGTTGAAGCTTGAATATTTTAGTTGACAACTTCAGTAGCTATCATCTACTATAGCACTCATAAGCAAGGCAAAAACGCCAATGGCAGACAAGATACACATATTCTTGGCGACTTTAGCCTGCAAATTTATTTTGAGGAGGATTTATGCGAGTAACAATCAGGCAATCTCTACACCCATTTATCAGCAATAAAGCGCAGGAATTAGGCATTAATGACCATGCAGAAGTAGTTAACTTCCTTTTACTCCAGATTTTGCAAAATTCGATGCTGGCACAGACTACTGCTACTGGGAGCCAAAATACTCAGTAGTGTTTCATAGATACGTTTCATGAAACAGTTTCAACGGTTGCATCAATGTTTCAGCCTCACAAGAACCGTGAAACGATACTTTCACGAGCCTTAAACATGAAACATGAAACATGAAACGTTAGTTGATGATGACTACTTTCCCAAGTGACAGTGACGATAAAAAGTTGAGGGTAAAACGATATGTCAAGACCTAAAAAACAACCAACATCTATAAGCACGGACGCACCCAACACAAACGAGGCTGAAACCATAACAGAGAAAGCATCAATGCCATCAAAAAAGGTAATTCATTTGATGCTAGATGCTGGGCGCTCCAGTATTAAATATCAGGCTTTCGTTAATAACGAAACTGGCACAACACCAGTAATGAAGACCGAATCTTTGGTGTGTTGTGTGCCATCAGTACCATTTGGAGAATTAGGAGCTTTCAGCCTAAGCCGAGGCAAAGATGAAAACAACAAAGATGTTGTAGAGCATTGGGTTGTAGGCGACTCAGCCAGACTGCAAGGTAAGGAATATATAGCAATGAGTGATTCCGAGAATCACAAAGTAGACTACTTCCCCATCCTTGCATTAGGTGCAATCGCATCTCTGCCGAATCTGCTTGAGTTGTCCACGGGTACAAGCGCCAAGCGTAGAACCTTGCACATTCGTTTATCAACGCTCTCGCTAGCTTCCCCATTAGAACTAAAAAAAGCCATTGAACAATGCAAGTGGATAGCGGTAGATGGTGTTAGATACCGTTTGTGCTTCTCTAAACTTGGCTTTCTGGGATTTCCAGAGGGATATGGCGCGTCACTTTGGGCAAGCGAACGCTTTGACGATAAACAGTTCCATACTTTTGATATTGGGTATGGTACAGCCACAATCAGCGAATACAGTAATCTCGGCAAATTACCAAAACGGGTAACTTGTAGTCCCAATGGTGGCGGTGGTGTTGCCACACTAATCAAAGAATTCTCGAGAGCTTTGAGCAACACCGATTCTTCTAAAATGATTCGCCCCTCCCAACTGCGCGAGATTTTAGAAACTGCAACCGTTGGTGATAACGGCATAAGCGCGATTGCACCTGATGGGGAAGACATTGGGACTGAGTTAGAGAACGCGATTCATTCATGGATGAAAGATTCTCCCTTGGCTTACGCCCTAGATGACGTGTCCGTGAAAGCCAGACGCAGCAAAGTAACTTTGTGTGGCGGTGCGTTTGCGATCGCGCCCGTGCAGATGTTGATTAAAGAAAGATTACTGAAATCTTGTATTCCAGAAAGTAATTTGTTGATTCCCGAAAATCCTGGAACCGTTGCTTTATCAGAAATGAAAAAACTTTACTTAGGAGAAACGACCGATGTTAACCAAGCGGCTTAATTACAACGTTCCTCAAGACTTGACTCCAGCCATCAGAATGCTTGCAGAAATGGATGGCACGACCCCCGCTTACTGGCTGAGAAAAGCTCTAGAGAAAGTAGTAAATGAAAGATTCTCTGTCAATAACAATCATCAAATCAACTTAGGAGATTTGGAGGCGATAAGAGGTGAATAATATCAAGTTTAACTTTCAAACGAGGTGCGAAATGAATAGCAATGTTAGCACAGAAGAAATAGTAATCATTCTGGCTGGTGTTGAGCAAACTTTAAGGTTGATTCAAGCTACTCCCGAATATAGGAGACTGCAAACATCAGAGCATTTTACTACATCAAACGACTTGGTTTTGAATGATGCCATTCAATCAATTTCTGAAGTTTTAGATGGCATTGAAAAAGTACAACTCGCTAACAGTTCTGATGAAGAATAATTGTGCGAACGCTTGCCCGGAGAAGAAAAGCGTTCGCACAAGTGACTTAGATCAGGGATGAAATCAGTACACACATTAAAGGATACCAAAATGGCGTACCCAGTAGGATATTACTCCCTCTCTCACGACAATGCACTCATTAAAGATATGTGTGAGACATGGGGGGAAGGATTAGAAAAGATGAGCGAATCAGACACACTCTGGTTAATTGCAAAAATCGCTCATCAAGCATGGGTAGAGTGTGAATCTTCTACTGCTCCTAGCAATGAAGCCGAGTCAGCATGTCTTCGACTGCATGAGTTAAAGCAATGGGAGAAGTTTGCACTAATCAGCGCAATGGCACAGTGAGATGTACAAGAAGCAATTGTATTTAGCCTTGGCTGGTGTAGGTATCTGCTTCTTGCCTGTAATCATCCCCTTAGTACCCAAGTTGGGGGCTTATGCAGAAGCCGAGAGATTAAAAGCCACCGAAGGATTAGAGCGATCTCGTATAGAAGAACGGGCTAAAACCAGCGATGCCTTATATGAGGCAGGAGTCATGCCCACAACTCGGAAACTTAGAATCACGAATTATTTTGACAGCAGTAAACGCAATCCCAGACCAGACACAACCCTTTATCAAGATGACGAGATTGTTGATGTTTTTGACGCAACGGGTAGGTGTATTGGGCGAATTGAAGAAGGAATTTGGAAGTGGAAGTACAAAGCTAAAGAGATTTGTAAAAGCGTTCAAAATATCAAACCAGTGAGGAGAAAATAATGGCATTAGGAACATCTGGTGCAGAAAGTAATAGTACTGGTAACACTGATGGTAAACCCAAGGGTAAGAAGCGAACGCTTGGTGAAATCATCGATTTTTGCGCCAAGGCTGTTGTGATGATTGTTGGTTTACCCATTAGGGCAGCCGCCGCGATCGTTAATCAGTTTGTTGCTAACGGTGGTGCGGGTCGTGCGTTAGTTGGAGGGATTTTATTTATCGGTGGTTCCATAATAAGTGCTGATTCAACTTGGCAATTAATCTTTCAAGGGCCGCCTGTTTGCCCGTGGTTTGAGCCGACTTGGAATTGGGTAAATGTGCCGTTTGCAGCGTTCAACCCTCTCTTTTACCTGGCATTCATAATTTCTGTAGGTGTTCAGGTAATTGAAGCCCATGCCCTACGCGGTAAAAACCCAGATTCAGCTAGGCGGGAGCTTCAAGACCACATGGTTTATGAGCTTGAAACCAAGCCTAGTGGCAAGATTGACCTTGTTGGTGAGCTTTGGAAGGATTATAAGACCGCAGGTACACGCGATCGCTCTAGTGCAGGGCTGGTTGTGATTGCGGTTTGGGTGTTCGATATTGTCACCACCTTTGCGGCTCGTAACCCGTTTGAATTTACAGCCCCATTCATGATTTTGGGCTGCATCTTGTTTAACATCGGCACAATGATGGCGGGTGAAATTGGGTTTGCCATCTGGCGCTTGACCAAAGATTAAAGCTCGTGCCGCTCAACAACTCTCTACATTGAGCGGCACTCACTACTTAACAGGGCATTTGTTTTATGCAAAGTAACAATATCCCAAAAATTACAACCAAAGAAACTGAACATTTGCGCGAATCATATCCTAATTTGTCTCACTTGGAAGCCGGAAATATCGCCCAATGGCTGCAAGAGAGAAAAGAGCAATTGTTTGAAATGGCCCGAGTTTCTGAGAACGAAGCAGACATGACCCGTGTACTTGGCTTGCTGGCTTCTGGGATAGGAGCGGTTTGTTATGCGGTCAACCCAATGGCACTAGTTGGTGGTTTAATTGGTGGTGCTGCATGGCTATGGTTTGTTGTCGAACACTCCAACCGCACTAAAGAAATTGCACCAATACCATTTGTACGTGGCAACTTTATAGACGCGGTTGCCCGTGCTGGTGACTATGATTCTAGGAGCAATTATCAAGCGGATCATCTTGCTAATACTGTTAAATTTCTAGAGCGACACGAGGCTGAAGAGTACGCCTTTCTTCTAGCTGAATTTGAAAATATTGGGCAGTATTTAACCCAAGTTGAACCAGGAAAACGCTTTTATGCTTATCGCTGGATGTTTGGCTGGTTTGGCAAGCTTAAGGGTCGTCAGCTACCGACTTATCAAAGTATGGCTCTCCATTTACAGGATGTGACCATTGACAGCCGGCTGAATCTGTCAGAGGTAAGTGCTATCGCACAGGCTCAAACCCAGTTACCACCCACCGTAGATATTAAGCAATTTCAATCACCACAAGTAGATATTCGGGACACTCACCAAGCGGCTTCTCTTTCTAAACCGGAGGAGTTACAGCCATCAGCTAATGGGCTTTCACCAGAGACTATAACTAATCTCCCTCTGGCGAATAGAGCCAACGTACTCATCGCGGCTTTAACGAAAAGTGGTTTTCAAGTCGAAGACATGATGAGTTCCCAAGTCATTGCGATCGCTGGCACTCAGCGAGGTGGCAAGGGAACCTTAGCAGCAATCTTGGCAACATTATCTCTAGCATTAGATTCGGGATTAAACACCCAATACTTTACAGCCGGGGTGGATGTTTACCCCTTTAGTTGCAATCTGATTTCTGCCCTTAAGTACCCGGAAAAAGATGCAGACGGTGCAGATAAATTAGTCGCCCGTGACTTGCTTAAATTTCTTAAAGGCTTAGATGCAAGTGAACCTTATTCCCACAAAAACTTACTGTTAGTGATTGATGAGGCTATGCGGTTGCTGTCCCTACTTGATGAGAGCGATCGCACCTGGGCTATTCAATATTTACTTTCTCGCTTCGCCAAATGTGGCGGTACATTAATCATTGTGTTGCATGGCTCTAACTTAACTTCTGTGGTTGGCAAGGCCACAGCAGGACTAGCAGACACCTTTAAGCAATCAGTTAACTTCATTGGGTGTGTAGCTCAGTCTGTCAGCGCTGGCGGATTGCGAAAAATTAATGTTGCCAGTGGCGAATATTTTAAGGCCAACCCTAATAACTTTGCTGAACCTGTTAACGGTGGCAATCTCGGCATGATTCCTGACTGGCTAAAGATAGAGTTACACCCAGGAAATGGTCAGCCAGATCCAGCTAGAACATTACTCAAATTCTTCCCGGAATTGGTGCAGCATCACCAGCCAGCAGTTATGCCCAGAGGGGAGAAAATTGCACCAGATGACGCAGTTAATAAATTGGAGTCTATTTTCTCAAAGCCTACCCAAGATGTTGAAATTGCAGAGGTAGAATTCGTCAGCATTTCTGAGGCTGATAAAGAGCAGATTTTAAACATTGTTACTTCAGCCGTGACAACACCAGTCAGCTTTGCTGCGATTAGAAATAGCCGAAAGTGGGGCGAAGAGAAACCTAGTGTTCGCTATTTAAGGTGTGCGATTGCACAACTTATAGAATCCAAGCAATTGAACGGTAGTGAGAAGTTAGGCTTTACCGTTTTTTAATCTTACTGCAATCTCAAAAAGCCATTAAGAAAGCACTTAGTTCAAAGATATCAAGACATCAAAAGCCTGAATCCTAGTAATGGATTTACATCTATGCACCCAATTGAGTTTAAGAAAAAGTGGCAGTTAACTTACGACGAGCTTGCTCTTGTCTTGGGTTATCAAAGTGATTTCACTGTCCGTTGCTGGGGGATAAATGGAAAACGCAAGCGTAAAGAAGTCAAAAAGTTGTCTATGTTGCTTGCAGACTTCTTGATGAGAAGTGGTCAACTCAAGGTAAACTTGTAGATTCTTATCTCTAATTATTTGTATGATTGGGGCAAGTATTACCTTAAGCTTGTTTGCCCCAATCGCTATATCTTGCCCTTCATCTTCGATTTCGGTCAGTCCCCAAACGCTTTTCTACCCGTTGTAGCTTGGCATTACTATAATCTGTACGCTGCAAAATTGCTCTCAAATAGATGTCGATATCGTTCGAGATATTTACCGGAATAAATTGATTGAATCCAAGGAAAATCAACAAAGTAAATAATGCAGTAAACAACCCCATCGTCCCATATTTACTTATGGGTTCAGCGCGATAAACCTCTTTCTCTATGGTGATGGGTTGGGGGGAGGGCTGTTCTTCAACTCCTGAATAACCGTAGTCAAGTTCTTCGTGTGATTCAACAGTTGATTCCAGTTCTGCTTTAATTCTGTTATCTCGCTCTTTAGCCCTTTGAACTCTAAGCTCTCTAATGTCGCTGAGGACTTGGGCGTATTCTTTAACTGCGTTAGTAAGGGAGTTAATTCTTGCCGAAAATTCTCGTTGCTCTGCTCGTACTCGTTCGAGGAGAGATTCTGATTCTTCAATTCGGTCGTCAGCATCTCGATTGTCACCATCGCTTTGCTGAGGAGTTGATTCTGAATTAAATTCGTTTGCGCCCATGCTTGTAACTCTGCCCTATCTCTTTCGCGTTCAGTTTTCTGTGATTGCTTAAAACTTTCAAACTCTCTATATAATCTCCCCAGTGCTATCTTCACCTCACCCAGTTCACTGCTCTCAACTAAATCGGCAGTTTCAGAGTAAGGATTGCTGTGATTGCCGTTGCCATTATTGTTGTTGCTCATTAGTTTTCTTCTGACCTCGACGAGAAGTAGACGCAGTAACTTTTGTCTGTTTTGATGTTGTAGCCTTCTCTAAAGCATCTGGTATAACTGATAGTTGTTGTAACCCTAGATAAGCCCCAGCTTTTTCAAGCTCTGGTTTAGCCTGATCTAAAAACCCACTGACCAATAGGTAATCCCCAAAAGGAAATCCATTCTCTTCAGTAGCAGCCGAGTAAGGTAGACCTTTCTCTGTCAACGTGTCAAAGGTCGAGTAGTCTAGCTCTGGCATTTCTATTTCTATACCTTTTAGTTCGGCTATAGCTGCCGATGTTTTGCTATTCTCCCAGCGCTGAAAACCTGAACCTTTATCCCAGCAGAGATTTTTTACCACTACATAATCTGCCTTATCGCTACAGAACTCAGCCATAGTTTTTAAGCTAGTGATGACTGAGTACCCAAGGTTAAGCACAGTCACTAGCGTTACCCGATAACCCAAATCACCTGCAATCTTGAATAGCCCAAACTTACTGATAATCTCCCTAGTTTTATTGCTTGATGCCCCCGGCATATCTACTATTATTGAGTCGGGTGATTCCGCTTTAATTTCCGTAAAGAAGCGTTTCGCCTCTGCCACCTCCAGGAAGTTCAGCAGCCTTACCCCTGAGCCAAAGTTTTGATAGTATTCGTACAGTTCTGGATTCTCTGTATCTGCATCATAAGCTAGATAATTAATGCTTTTATTGTGCATTACATCCAGCAGTAAGCGAGTAAAGGCAGTCTTACCTGTACCACCCTTGCCCCCCAGTATCATCACGATGCGTTTCATATTTCACTCCTATCGGTGATATTAAATTGGGCAGAAGTCTTAGGTGTTGTTTTTTTGCGTTTCGTAGTTTGAGATGGTGATGAGTCGGATGGTTCACTACTATTCTGTGATGAACTATCCGGCTTTACTGGTGGAATGTCATCATTAGTTGAGGTTGATGAATCAGTTAATTCTGGCTCGGAGTCAGAATTAACTGATTCATCAACCGCTTTATCTGATGATTCATTACTCGAACTATTCTCCGTTATTGTTGAAGCTTTTTTATGAAAACTCTTCAGACCACTGGCCGCTAGTTCTACCCCATGACCTTTAAACACATCAGAAACATCGTCATAGGAGTAGCCAGCGTCTAACATATCTTGAATAGGTTTAGCCAAACTGAGAACTAAATCTGACAGGCTGATAGTTTTAGGAGTCGCGGCTTTCTGTTTAAGACTGGTTTGAATATCTTCTATTTTTGATAAAGGGACAGCTTTCGGTTTGCGCGACATATTCAGCATTAGTAATAAATTATTCCATTGTAAAAAAGTCGTGGTCAGAAAAAGTTTAAGTTTCTTGTCGTGATGTGACAAATATCAACAAAAAAGGGTTTGTATCCTCGTGAGGTAGACTAGTCTAAAAAAGCAGTTACCCATGAATCAACATTCTTAGTATCAAAGGCTGTTGGCAGCATTGTTAAACAGACCCTGCCCTCGGTTACACCGAGGTAATTGCAGACAGCCACTCGTGGTTCGCCAAAGTCTCTTACTCCCCCAGCCTCCCGTTGTGCCCCCTGGTTCTGGTTTACCCTAGTCCTGTCGTGGGGGGGTGAGGCAAGCAATACACCATAACGCACTACGTGCTACTTTTACCTTCGGTAAAAGCGGTGTGTTTGCTTGTTGGGGGTATCCCCCAAACCCCCAAAAAACTATTCTTCCCAAGGGGTGAATAAGTCAAGAGATTTCCGGGTTATTCGCCTACCTGCGCGGCACTGCGTGCCATAGCAGCTACAGCGAATAACCCGGTGAAAAATAAATATTGAAATAGCTAAACGCCTAACTATTTATGCAGCCAGACCCCCGTACCAATCTCAGTAATCAATTAGCTGACACATTAACCAATCGGTCAGTAGCACCAGATGAAAAGCGAGAAGTAACCATCACGTTTAGGGCTAGCTATGCCGAGAAAGCTAGACTAGAGCAACGGTGTAGTGGAGTGGTGCAAAGTGACTATATTAGAGCGAGATTATTTGACTATCCTTTACCACATCCTAAGTTAGTCATTCCCGAAGTGAACCGACAGGCTATCTACGAGCTAAAGAAGATTGGCAACAACCTGAATCAGCAGACTAGGGCTATTAACGAAGCTGTGAAAATTGGTAGCCAACCTCTGAGTAATGAAGTGAAATCATATCTGAAAACTCTTGAAGAACTGACCGCACTTTTAGAACAGACTCGCCAATTACTCACTCAACCTACGGAAGAGGTGCAGCGCAATGATTACCAAAGTCAAAGCTAACAAATCATTCCGTGGCACTACTAAATATGTGCTTGAGAAAGAGAAAGCCAAAATAATTGGCGGGAATATGTACGGGAGAAGTACCAATGAACTGGTAGAGCAGTTTAGCCTATCAGCCCATCTTAACCCACAGCTAAAAGACCCATGCTATCACTTAATGCTTAGTGTACCGAAAAATGATAGAACGCTAAATGATGACGAATTAGCTAATCTTTCCCAACGTCACTTGGCATCGGTCATTGTGTTGTCGCGGCTTCAAGGTGATGAATCCCAAGTCAAACAGCCAGATAAAAGGATAACTGACACCAAACTAAACCAGCTAGTTGATGAGTTTATAGAATCAGAACTACCAGCTTATGACTTTTTTATAGCGCGGCACTCTGACAAAGAACACGACCACACCCACATTGTTGCATCTAGAGTTAATAACCTAGATGGTAAATCTATCCGCACTTGGAACAATTACGCCCATTCGGAACACTCCGCCCGACTGCTAGAGCGAGAATTTCAGCTAACCCCAGTCCAAAGTAGTTGGGAAAGTAAGCAAAAGGCTATGACTCGGAATCAACTGGAACGAGTCGAGAGTTTGGGACTTCCAGGCGAAGAAATAATGCGACGGGCGATTGAGCAAGTGGCAGCAGATAAACCCACAATGCCCCAGCTAATTGAGCAGTTATGGAGAGAGCATCAAGTTAAAGCAATCGTCAGTTATTACGGTCACGGTGGGGTAAGGGGTATCAAGTTTGGTATTGATATCGGCTCAGTTAATGAAGATGGTAGCCCCCGCTTGCTCTGGAAACAAGGAGGTAATCTCAATAAATATAAGTGTTCATTTACAAAGCTTCAGACAGAATTGGGGATAAACTACTACCCCTTACGGGACGATAGCGAAATTAAATACTTAAATAATTTCTTAGAATCTGTAGATAATAGCCAAGTTAATCAACAGATAATATCAACCATCTTCCCGAAAGAAGCTCAAGCCGAAACTAAACACCAGCTAAACCCAGCTAAATCAGATGCAAAACAACGAGCCAGTTCAGAACTTATAAATACAATCTCTGACTTGATTGAACAGTCAGTAGTTGAGTCAACTTTAAGTGAAACGTTGCCACAATTAACAGAACAACTCTCTCAATATCACCAGCAGCTAGCTAATAATAAAACCATATTAGATGACCTTGGATCTGCGATTGCTGATGTGGAGCAACGACTTGTATCACAAAGAGCAGTTGATGCAATTGCTAATTTTATTGAGCAGTCAGCAGTTAATGATGCCTTGATTGAAACGTTACCACAATTAGCAGAACAACTCTCTCAATATCGGCAGCAGAGCGATGCAGGTAGAACCGCATTCGACGAGCTATTAGCGGCGATTACTCAAGAGTTACAATCCCATACAGAGAAGAAAGCTATCTTATCAATCTCTGATTATATTGAGCAATCAACTGTCGAGTCAGCCTTAACTGAAGCAGTATTAGAATTAACGCAACAACTTTCTCAATACAAAGAGCAGCTTGTTACAGCTAAAACTACATTCAATGACCTGGATGCAGTGCTTGCGACTGAGTTACAATCATATCTAGAGAAGAAAGCTATCTTATCAATCTCTGATTATATTGAGCAATCAACTGTCGAGTCAGCCTTAACTGAAGCAGTATTAGAATTAACGCAACAACTTTCTCAATACAAAGAGCAGCTTGTTACAGCTAAAACTACATTCAATGACCTGGATGCAGTGCTTGCGACTGAGTTACAATCATATCTAGAGAAGAAAGCTATCTTATCAATTTCTGATTATATTGAGCAATCAACTATCGAGTCAGCCTTAACTGAAGCAGTATTAGAATTAACGCAACAACTTTCTCAATACAAAGAGGAACTTGTTACAGCTAAAGCTACATTTAATGACCTGGATGCAGTGCTTACAACTGAGTTACAATCATATCTAGAGAAGAGAGCCATTTCATCAATTTATGATTATGTTGAGCAATCTACTGTTGAATCAGCATTAACTGAAACAGTATTAGAATTAACACAACAACTTTCTCAATCTCAGCAGCAGCTATCAGCCGGAAGAACCATATTCGACGACCTGGAAGCAGCGATTGTTTATTTGGAGCAACTCCATAGATCGCAAAAACCAGTAGACGCAATTGCTCTTAATCAAACTCCAACTATAACTACAGATAAACCAAAGCTAAAAGATAATCTTCCAGCCGATTTATATGAGTATTACAGCACCGACTTGCAAAACTTATTAGTGACTGACCGAGACAAAGAAATTGCTATCAAGGCGCTATTAGATAATAAACTAGCCCAAGATGTTAAAGAAATTATACTAGCCAGTCCTGCCGGATGGACTACTGATGAAGCTAAAGCATTAGTTTTAATCGCTAACAATAAACTGGCATCCAATAGAGAGCAAAAACAGAGTTCACCCCAGTTCACGCCACCACCAGAAGATGAAAGCCTACGCCCAGTATTGCAAAACTACCTCACTCAAAAACGCGGTCTAACCAATTTCCTTGTAGAGCCACTACAACGGCAGGGGCTAGGTTATATAGACCAGCAGCGACGGGTTGTGTTTATCAAGCGAGATTTAAACGGTGAAAAGTCAGGCGCACTGATTTGGGATACTGCACGACTTGACAATCGTTGTACGGAGTACCCCGAAAACAGTTCCTGGCTACGCCCCGCCAAAGGCGATCGCTCTGACGGGTGGTTTCACCTCTTATTGGGTGTCTCGGCAGACGATAAAATCGAGAGAGTATACCTGTGTTCTTCCCCCATTGATGCCCTGACAATGGCAGAGATTGACTCTAAACGACACCTTGGGCAACCACTACCGAGAACAATGTACATGGCAGTGGATGATCCGAATGACTTGCCCTTTGAACTCCTCAGAAATATCAACAGGATTGGGCTGGCATTTAATAATGATGATCTTGGTAATGAAGCATCCCAAGTTGTTCAGAAAATGCTGCCTGTCGCTAAAAGAATTGCACCTAGTGGGCTTACTTGGAATGAGATTCTTATTGAACAGCAACAGCAGCAACAAGATATATTGGAGCAAAAGCAACCAAAGCGGGGTTTTAGTCGGTGATCCAAACAATCCTCAAGGCTCAGGGGTTGCTGCCAGATTGAACAAAATAAAAAGCTAGATTTTCATGGGAGCATTTTGCATAAATTTTGCTGACTTCCCTGATAAGTTAAGCAACAAACTTAGGATGCAGCGTGATTAATCCAATTTTTGACCACCTGCACCATTTTGTAGTGATTACCTGAGTTTTGCTTGTTAAACGTATCAGTTAGAAAATAATTTTTCTTCTGGGATATATGGCATTAGAAAAATAATTAAGTTAAAACCTTATTGCTAATATCAGTAAAACATATAACTAGGACACATTAATGGTACAAGATAACTCAAAAGACCTTGAGAGCTTTATCTACCCTCGCAGTCGGTATTATGGTCAATTTCAGCCAGAGAACATAGTGTTTAATGCCAATCTACAGGAATTTTCTCAAAAAGTTGGTTATATATCTTGCCTAGAAACATCTGGTAAACTCTCTCCTGAAGAAGCCTACAACCAAATCAGGGCGCTTTGGAAGCAGTTAAAACATAGTAAAAAAGAACTGTCTATCGGTAAAAATCAAAATATTTAAGTCATCTCCAATTCGCTTTTTCTTAACTGGAGTTGAATCCAACACACCAACTCTCAATTTTTTTATGGGGATTACTTTCTGCCCTCAGTATAGCTGCCTTCAGCCTCGCGAGGATTTTGAGAGGAGAACAGGATACCTATAAACTACATATCTGCATATTCATCTGTGAATTTTGTTGTTGTTAAATGATTGAATATTGCTATATATAAGAGAATAATTCTGGAAATATTAACAATCAGGTCGAAATTAACCATGAGTAAAGTATTTGTATATGCCGAGTATCAAGTATCTATTCCCTTCAGCCAAATTGATTGGGTTCCTGTGAATGTAGAAATGAAAAATTTTACTGGTTTAAAATCCAAAACTTGGTTGAGTGCTGTAAATACTAATAGTGTTGGTGGGTTTTATGAATTTGATTCTATAGAGAATGCACAAAATTATATTAATAGCTTATTGATTCCCTTTGCACAACAAGTCAATGGAAATCTCACTGTCAAGCTTTTTGATGGTGATGTAACTAAAGAAGCTAGTACAGGTATGAATTCTCCCTTCTATTCGGCAGATTCTCATTAGGTCTGTCCGAAATGGGGTGAAAGTAGCGAGGATACTGTTGGGGGAGATGTCGGGAAATATGGCTATAACGGCATCGGGGTTAGGGAGTCAGCACTCATTCGTTTAGGAGAACTGACCGGCATGGTTGTGTTGCAGAACAGCCATCACAGGTATTTTTCTGGCGACGCAAGAGCCGGAGATATGAATGAAGTGAAAAGACTTTGAGGCACTGATTCCACGTATTAGCCCTTATGTGGAATCGGTATTACTTATGAGTCGAAACTTAAGCTATAAGTTTTTTATTTTGATTACGGAATTTAGAACAGAAACTATGTAGTATAAATGTAAATAAAATGCCGCCTTCTGGAGGTAGTACATGGAACCACTAACTGCTGGTGCGATTGCAACTCTCGCTTTCAACACAGCTTTTGGAGAGACGATTAAGAATCTGACAAAAGCAACCCTTGATAAAATAGACGCGCTAGGGAAAAAGATTTGGCACAAGACGCGGGGAAAAGCAGGGGCACAAATAGCACTAGAAAAAGCAGAGAAAGGCTCCCAGACAGATTTAGAGAAAGTTGCTCAGTACTTGCAAGCAGTGATGCTTGAAGATCCTGATTTTGCGACGGAAATAGAAAAATTAGCTCGTGAAATTCAGCAGGAGATAAACATTGGTAATGTTCAAGGTCAGAATCTTCAGAATGTATATGGCGGAGAAGCACAACAGAACAACGCTAACAACACCAATGCCCCAGTGATTCAAGGTGGCAATGGTCATATTATCACATTCCACTGACCGCAGTCGCCCGAATCGGAACGGGTAAAGTTAAATCCGCCAAATATGCAACGATTTCATTATAATGGTCGGATTATAGATCGAAAGACACAAGCCCCTATCGATGGAGCTAAGGTTATTCTTGAAGTTCGAGGCGCTCCGTCTGTTGTCTATTCTGATACAGAAGGAATTTTCAAATTTACAGTTAATTTTGATGACGATAATATTCGTAGCGGACAAGTATGGGTAGAAGCTGATAGCTACGAGAAATATAACCGCCTCATTGAGCTATTACCTGCAAATACAGATCTGGGGAATTTTCGACTTAAAAATGCTAACGCTCCCGATAATAAAACTAACTTTTTAGATGGTATACCAATACAAGTAAAAGTGGCTATCCTAACAGCAGTAATAGGATCGATTATAGTATTAGTGGCAACAAAGATAATCTCATCATTATCTCTCTTAGAAGGTAGTTCAAGCTATAAGGAGGATGGTACTCTTGTAAGGGGATACCACTCAGATCCAATCTATATAATGGAAGCAGGTCAGCGCAGGTGGATACCAGATTTTGAAACTTTAGCATGTTTGCACGGGTTAAATCAAAATCCAGATATTCCTATCGACGATTTGAATCACATTCCACGGGGACCACATTTACCCTCAAGAAAAAATGGTGCTTTGCTAAAGTTAATAGACAGTGATGATATCTATATAATGAAAGACTGTCAACGTAGGTTTATAGCTAACAATCTTGAGAACCTTGATCAGAAATTACACCGGGATGCAATTCAAAGTGTCTATGAGGTTGATTTGAAAGACATCCCAAAGGCATTAGATCAGAACCATTAGTGGTATGTTAACGTCACGAAAGAGCCAAAACGTGGAATAGGTGGCTCAAACTCTTCTGGCTTCATTTAGCGCAACAATGCCCGAAACCCAGCTTGAACAAAATGTAGATCAGCAGTAACTGCATCTGTCAAACCTTGTTCCCACATTACGACAAAAGAAATACAGTCTGTCAAACCCCAAGTTTTATCAAGACGCTCGTTATAAAGCTGTAACGCACGGTTAAACAATGGTGTATCCACAGTTACCACCTGTAAATTAGCAGTGTTATAACACTGCTGGATAAATTGCGCTCCCCCTGGGCGATTGACAGCACCCAAAGCATTACCAACTTCTACCAATATCGCTTCTGTTACCCAAACAGCCATTGCCGCTCGTACTCTTGGCAGAAATGCTTTAGCCTGATGATGATACTGGTCGCGTTTATTCAACAAAGCCTGGATAAATACTGTATCCAAAAACAAGCGCTCATTACTCATGGATTGCCTAAATTGCTCTTAGGAGTCCCGTACAAATAATGATCGTGTTCACTAGACCAGTCCTCACATGCCTCAACAGTTCCTACCATTGCCTCCAGCACATCCCAAGCATCCCCATCGGGTAATGGGGATTTTAATTCTTGAATTGTAATGACATAACGCGTGTTCGGTGTCAAACCCAAGGGCGCATCTGGGCGCAAAACATTTCCATCAAATACAACCGTTACCATCTTGTTCATAAAAACCTTTGGAATGTTCCTTAGAGCTTATTTAAATATTTTCTATATTCTTTATTCTAGTTTCTAGATTCAATAGTGCTGACTGCAAATTCTCCTCTGAATCAATCTCTTCCCAGTTTACGGGCATTGCCTTGAACAATTCCAAAGCAGCTTGCACCCAAACTTCCTTCGGTACTTTAGCACCATGCTTGCGCTTACCTTTTTTTAGTAGCTCGTTGAGCCAGTCGTTCAGTTCGAGAGGTAGGCGCAGATTCACTGCCTCTCTATCACCTTTAATCAAGAATCTAGATTCTTGATTATTGATTATTTCTTCAGTAGACTGAGTTTCTACCTCAGTTTTGTTGAAAACCCCTTTTGCTAAAGGATTAGCACCGAGAACTGAACGCGACTTACCTTTATTTACTGCCATTTATACACCTCATTAACTAATTCCCGGTAAGAAGAAGCACCTACACCGTTTGGGTCGTATTCAAAGATAGATTGCCCGTGAGAAGGTGCTTCTCGGATTTTCACCGTCTCAGGAATCACTGTTTTAAACATCTTTGAGCCAAAATGCTCAGTTAGGGCATCCAAAACTTCTTTACTAAGATTGTTCCTGCGGTCATACCGAGTTGCCAGCACACCTGCTATGGCAATGGGATGATCTAGCTGATCTCTAACCAAAGTCAGGGCGTGTTCAATTCCTTGAACGCCCAACAATCCCAAATAGCTCATGTCTACTGGGATGATTACCCCATCGCTGGCCATCAGTGCGTTGATGGCAAACACACCCACGTTAGGCGGACAATCTATCAGCACAAAATTATATTTATCTAATATTGGAGCGATCGCTTTTTTGAGTAGCAGTTCTCTGCCTGGACGACCAGATATTGGAATTTCTTCTTCTGCCAGCAAGATGTTAGATGGTATTACATCTACACCACTAGCAGTTGTCACCAGTACCTGTGCTAACGGAACCTTGTGCTGCAACACATCTTTTAGCTGAAATTCTAGCTGCCAGATGGGAATCCCTAGTGCAGCACTAGCGTTTCCTTGTGGGTCGATATCAATAACTAATACCCTCTGCTTTTTAAACTTGACCAGACCCACAGCTAAGTTGTAAGCGGTGGTCGATTTCGCCACCCCTCCTTTCATGTTGAAGACAGCCAGTTTTTGGGTCACGTTTACATTTGACTCAGTTTGCTTATGTGGCAAATATTATACATAATATATTCTATATTCTTGATTATTTATTCTTTAATCTAGATTATCTGACTCATACAGCCATAACACGTAAGCTTTGAACACACTAGATATTGCAATTGGGGAGCGATTGCTCTGACTGCTAGATAAGGATGCTCCGCATTTTTGACTTTTTCATAATTAAAATTAGTTGCTCTGTATCCTCAATTACGAATTATGAATTATCTGTGACTCGTCCACTCAAATTTGCAATCATCAATACCAATTGAGTAAGGTCAATCGGTTTAGCTAGATGCATTTGGAAACCAGCATCAATTGCCTTTTGCCGGTCTTGTTCGGTGGCATAGGCAGTGATTGCTACTGCTGGAATTTGTCCGCCAGCAAGAGCTTCAAGCGCTCTCACCTGACGAATCAGGGAAAAACCATCTTCCTCTGGCATCCCAATATCTGCTAGAAGCACATCATATTTGCCAGGAGATTCAGTTAAAGCAGCGATCGCTTCCCTTGCCGATGTCATAACCACTACTTCAGCCCCGAAGCCTGATAACATCGACTTGATTAAGTCGCGGCTATCAGCTTGATCGTCTACAGCCAAGATGCATAACCCTTGAAGGGTAAGGGGTGGATTTTTACCATCTAATGTGTCCAGAGGCTCTGACAAAACGTTCGGCTCTAAATAAGTTGGCGGTGTAATCTCCAACGGCATTGAGCGCAAAGGCAGCCTGACAACAATCGTGGTTCCTAGTCCCTCGCCTGGACTTTGCGCTTGAACTGTTCCACCGTGAAGTTCTACAAGATGACGGACGATTGACAAGCCTAATCCAAGTCCCTGAGTTGTTTTGCTGCTGCTGGAATCTCCTTGGCGGAAGCGATCAAACACATAAGGCAGCAAGTCTGACCGGATGCCAATACCTGTGTCGCTGACTCGAATTTCAGCATGAGTATATACAGCTTCGAGCAGGATTCCCACTCGCCCACCGGCTGGAGTGAACTTAATCGCGTTAGAAAGTAAATTCCACAGAACTTGCTGTAAACGGTCAAAATCTCCGACAACTGTCGCCGAGTTCAAGTCTGAAACAATTTGAATGCTTTTCGCCTCTGCGGAAAATTCGATAGACTCAATGGCGGCATTCACTACTGAAACCAAATCGATTAGACGAGTGTTTAAATTCAGCTTGCCACTCGTAATCCGGGAGATATCGAGCATATCATCGATTAACTGAGCTTGCACTTTAGCACTCCGCTCCACCACTTCCCAGGCACGAGTGACGGCTTCTGAATCTAAATTGCGGGTGCGTAAAAGTTGCGCCCAGCCCAGTATAGTATTGAGCGGGTTACGAAGTTCATGGGAGAGGTTCGACAGGAATTCATCTTTGGCTCGGTTGGCAATTTCCGCCTGTTGACGGGCTGATTGCTCCTGTGCTAGAAGCTTAGATCGCTCTAACTCAAACTGTTTGCGATCGCTAATATCTTCAATCGCCAGCAAAATCCTTTGGGCATCTCCCTGTTGAATAATTTTCCAACCATTGAGCAGCATGGTTTTCTTCCCAATCCGCTCAAAACTATGCTCTACCTCCCAGTTTTCAATAGTGGTATCGTTGGCAAGAATGTCTTCTAAGAGCGATCGCAGTCCGGGCAGGTTCCATTGACCATTTCCTAGTTCAAAAACCAGAGATTGGGCTGTCTCTGATGGTGAAACGTGAAATGTTTCATAAAACGAGCGATTGGCTTTGTTCACCCGGAAATCAGAATCAAGGACGATTAACGGCACTTGTACCGTCTCCACAATCGCTTCAGCGTAATTCCGGGCTTGTTCTAAGCTTGCGGCACTGCGTTTAAGAACATCAATATCTATTAACACCAACACTACACCGTCAATCTTGTTTTCTGTGGTGCGATAAGGACGGATGCGGAGGTTGTACCAATGTCCCCCCAGAGTTTGGACTTCTAATTCTTTGATACTGAGTGTGTCAAGTACCTCCAAAATTAGAGTTTCTAAATCAGGAACATCGAGATTCGCTCTGATATCGCTCAAGGGTCGTCCAGCATCGGTGGGAATTAAATTGAAAATTCGCTGCGCCATTGGCGTAAAACGTCGAACGCATAAGTCCAAAGTCAATATCAAAATGGGAATATTGATACTGGCAAGCAAATTCGTGAGATCGTTGTTAACTTGGTGTAATTCCTGATTTCGAGAGCGAAGTTCATCATTAGTTGTGTTGAGTTCTTCGTTGGTTGCTTGAATCTCTTCTTTGGCAGTTTCTAGCTCCTCATTGGTGCTTTGCAACTCTTCATTGCTGGAGAGGATTTCTTCATTAGCAACTTTCAGGTCTTGATTGATGTCTTCTTGCTCTTGGATCACCGCTTGTAGATATTCTTGAGTCGCAGCCCGCTCTTGAATGGCGGTTGCAAGTTCCTGCGTGAGCCGAACAATCTCCCGCTCTATATCTCCTGGCTCTGAGCTTTCAGAATTTACCGGACTGAGGTTGCTAACCGTAGGTGACGCTTGTTCAAATAAAACCAGAAAGTAGAGTTCTTCGTCAGTCGCAGGTTTGAATGGAATCACCTCAAGATTGATGATTCTGGAAAGATCGCCGGATTCAATCTGTAAGCCTTCTCTTCTAACTAGAATTTTTTGCCGTTGTGCCTGATAAATTGTCGCCCGTAGCTCGGTGAGCAAGCCTTCGCGCACCATTTTGAATAAGTTAAGACTCGGTTTCCCAGGTGCAAGTTTGAGGTAGAGATCGATTTCTCCCCGAAATTGCAGCACGTCCATCTTGTCGTTGATCACCACACCCACGGGGGCATAGCGATTCAAGATTAGTTGGTCAGTTTTTCTTTCTAAATCCAACTCATCCGATGGATTCTTAAACACCATCTTCGGTTCGTCCACTTTTACTATCGGATAATTGCTGGTAACGAACGAAAAAATTGGACGAATTGCAGTTAGCTTTTTGGCATAGATTTTATACTTTTTGTCAATCAGAGTAAACCAGTCCGAATATTTGCCTGTGCTTTCTGAAGTCCCTAGCAGCAGAAAGCCAGTCGGGTCGAGACTGTAATGAAAGATGGGCAATATCCGTTTTTGCAACGTTTCGCCCAAGTAAATCAGTACATTCCGGCAGCTAATTAAATCTAAGTTGGAAAAAGGGGGATCGCTGCCCAAGTCTTGTCGGGCAAACACACACAGATCGCGGACGGCTTTGCTAATTTTATATCCACCGCCCTCAAGGGCATTAAAAAATCTGCGGCGGTTCTCTGGTGAGACTTCCACCATTTGATTCTCTGCATAAATACCCGTTCTCGCTTTCTCAATCGCGATCTCGCTGATGTCTGTGGCAAAAATCTGGATCGGTGGCTGGGTTACTTTATCCGCCAAAAATTCCAGCAAGGAGATGGCGATGGAATACACTTCTTCACCCGTCGAACACCCTGCTACCCAAATCCGAATCGGCAACCCTGCTGGCTTGTTTTGGATGATGGTGGGAAAGACTCGCTCTTTCAAGAGTTGAAATGCTTCGGGATCGCGGAAAAACTGGGTGACGTGGATCAGAATTTCTTCATAGAGCGCCTTGACTTCACCCGGATTCTCTTGCAAATACTGGGCATAATCCTCCAAGCGTTCTAGTTTATATAACAGCATTCGGCGCTGGATTCGGCGATCAAGGGTGTTGGGCTTGTAGTGGCTGAAGTCAACGCCAGTTTGCGATCGCAATAATACAAATATAGTCGCCAGGGCATCTCCCTGTTCGGGCAACTTCTCAATTGCGATCGCTGGCAAAGAGCCAGAAATAAAAGGATTGTGACTGAGGTTTGCCAGTTCCTCGGCGATTTTTTCAGGCGATAGCACAAAATCGACATTCCCGGTGGCAACAGCAGTATTGGGCATACTATCGAATTTGGCCGTGTCTTCACACTGAGCAAAAGTCACGCCTCCGGCTTCCTTGATTGCCTTTAACCCAAGTGAACCGTCTCCATCTGCTCCAGATAAAACCACTGCGATCGCTTTGTGCCCTCGATCTGCTGCCAATGAAGTAAAGAACGCATCAGCAGGCATATATTTACCCTGAACTTTCTCTCGCGGCGTCAGTTGCAACACCCCACCAGACAAAATCATCTTGGTGTTAGGCGGAATGATATAGACTTGGTTCGGTTCTACAGTCACGCCGTCTTGCACTTCAGTGACGGGCATTTGAGTTTGTCTTGCCAGAATCTCGCTCAATAGACTCTTGTGGTTAGGATCTAAGTGTTGAATCAGTACAAATGCCATCCCTGTATCGGTAAGCAAATGGCTGAGTAACTGCGTGAATGCCTCTAATCCACCCGCAGAGGCGGCAATGCCAACGATGGGAAATAAAGCATCTGCAATGTCTTGCTGCTCTACGTCGAACACTTCATTAGCGGTAGATTCAGATACAGGTTGCTCAAAGGGTTGCTCGGATGTCATAGGATGAAGTCTAGCATCACAATGGTTTGGCAGCTAAGGTTTGTATTTGGCAGGACTGTGCCAAAACGGGAAAATTGTAACTGTAATACTTTTATAAATTTATATGTAGTCACCTGTAAATTCTTCTCATACACTGGTTTACAGCTTTCTATCCTTTGCTGTTTCTTAATTAACTCTTACTACCTTCCAGGCTGACTGGTTCCCAATCTTGCCAGACCTTACAAAACTGAACGACCCACGAGTAAACTGCTGTTCGCCCTTCTTCACTCTCGGCTTACACCCTAAAAGCCCCTCCACTTCAGATGAAGAGAGAAGCCAACCCTCGGTAGCCGCAAGCTGAAGCTCTTTGAGGTGCTGTAGTGGCTCGGCGGGTCGCAGGTGATGAGCGATCGCTTCTACCAACTGAACCACCTCCCCAAGTGCCAAGTCTGGTTGCCCAGTGGTCGGTAAGAGTCTGTCCACTAGTCTACTGGACGTGTCTAGCGTGTCCACTGGACTGTTCATTAGTTCAGCTTTGGGGGATTTGAAATCATCCATTTTCCCCCCTGCGCTGATATGGTCGTGCAGCTGATCGAGCAATTCCACATCACTTGCAGTAATGTAAGATTTATTCCCCTGCTTGAATGTCTTAATGTCGAGCGCGTCTATCCGGTTGTAAACCGCTTGTTTCCCAAGATTGTACCTATCAAGGAGTGCAGCAACGGGGAACGGGTCAATTTGTACTGTCATAAGAGTGTCCAGTGGACGTGTCTAGTATGTCCACTGGACAGTCTATCACGCGGCGATCGCTAATTTTGGCTGCTGACTTTCTCCCAGCCCCCTAATTGCCGATGTCGTGTAACTACCATTAACCGACATGAAGGGGAAATGATTCAGCCTTTTGAGGCTCTAGCCCATAAGAGACGCAACTGAATTGACCAACAAATAGGTACTAACTAGCCTTACAGTACCTATTTAATAGGTACAGTACCTATTTCTTCTGCCAACGGGCATCCGGGCCGCGCCCCAAACATTCCAGCCGCCCCTCAGTCCGCTCAAGGCGCAGAATGCGGCGAATTAAGTCAATACCCACGGTAGGGCATTGTGACTGTAAATCCTTGATAGAAAAATCAAATGGCATATTGCTAATAGCATCAAGCACCATAGCGGTTTTAGCGCCCTTGGCATTTGTCACCAACCCGACTCGCTGCTCAAACTCTCGGTACGCCGATAGCACAAGGACTCCAAAAAAATACTCCCACCAAGGCAACAAACTATGATGCCCAAGATGCCAGTTCTGCGACGACTGGTAAAGCGTATCGTAGTAACTTTCCTTCGTCCGCTCGACGATTCGCTCCAAACTAATAAACCGTCCCACCTCGTAACCAGCCTTGTATAGTAACAGTAGCGTCAGTAGACGAGCCATGCGTCCATTGCCGTCGCTGAAAGGGTGAATGCACAGAAAATCCAGGACATAGGTTGGTATTAGCAGTAATGGCTCAATTTCATCTAACTGCCAAAGGGTGTTGAACCGTTCGTGCAAACTTTCCATAGCAGCTGGTGTGGCATAAGCTGGGACTGGCTGAAATCTCACTCTGACTGTCCCATCTGGATGAATTTCGCTAATTTCGTTGTCTACTGACTTCCAGCGCCCACCTTCTACGACAGCAAACTGATAAAGGTCACGGTGCAGCTGTAACACCACCCCAGGAGTGAAAGGGATGTGGGCATAGCTAGTGTGAATCGTCGTCAGCACATCTCGATAGCCAGCAATTTCTTGTTCAGAGCGATCGCGAGGAGTAGTTTTTTCGGCTACTAGTTCCTTGATGCGTTCCAGTGGCGCGGTGATGCCTTCTATCCGGTTAGAAGACTCGGTACTCTGAATAATCGCAGCAAGGCGCAGGGTTTCCAATACTTGGGGCGATTGTTCTTTGAATAACTCCTGCTTGCCTTTATACTCGCCAATCAGCCGGATGGTGCGTAGTAGATTTTGAGTAATCTGTCGGCTCTCAATAAAGCCAAGTTCAAAAGATTTCATAACTGGAGTTGCCAAACATTTGCACTCGCGCGTGAGCTATCGCTGCTGATATCAGTCAATGCACCAGCTTACAACACTTTCAAAATTGAACACCTCCTCTGGTGCATACCGGAAAACATTGCTCAAGAAATGGTTTGTCTTAAAAAACCAAAGTAGAGATAGCATTTTCTTTCTGCTGCTCAGTCACACCCAAATATCGCTCCAGGGCTGCAAGTGAGCGATGACCACTGATTGATTGAATGTGGCGCAGGGGTACTCCTGAATCACTCATCCAGGTTAACGCCGTCCGCCGAAAGCTGTGGGAAGACATTCCATGCTCATCCAAATCGGGGTACAGCCGGGATACCTGCAATTTGGGACACGTTGTAAACAAATGTTGCAGAAACCGATTTTGCGATTTACTAACTTGCCCAAAAATGGTATTAAGACATTCAAATTTTTGCACACTAAAATCAACTCTTCACGCGATTCAGTCTCTTAAACTTGCCCATAAATGGCCATTTATGGTGATGTTTTCATCTTCAGTTGACATCAAAACCCCGGTAGGAAACAAGGCTAAATCAATGGTTTCGACTCTTTAACGTTACAAAACTTTACAATGTGTCCCAATTTACCCGTATCCCGGCTGTATCCCTTCAGGAGCATTTCACGATTAAATGGCTGACCTCACTTAATTCTAAGGAATTAGCTAACAAGGTTGCAGATCAGCGATGGCAAGAAGTCGTTAAACAACTTGTAAAATCGCAACAGCCAGCTGATAAGTTAGTGCGGCTGATCAAAAAAGCTATTGATCAATCAATTAAAAGTGAACCAGTATTGCAAAATTTCTTAACCTGGGTTTTTAAAAAATCAGGCTCTATCCAAGCAAACTATAAACCAGTAGCGATTCGAGCCTTTTATTTTGCCCTGGAGTACTTCTATACTCGTGACCTTGCCCAAGACTTTGCATCTGACCCCATTTTTGTACTCGATATTGCCCTTCAATTTGACATTGCTGATGATATTTTATCCAAGCTTAACCTTGGTCTTTCCAATAACTTTTACTTCAATCACAATCTTAATCTTATTGCTGAGTACAACTCCACTATATTTGATGACCTCACTATTACCCTTCATCTTATTAGTACCTTGATTAATTATCACAGCCGTGGTCGTACCCATACTCATGACCTTGAAGGTTTAAACTACGAGCAAGCCTATAATTTGGGCTTTTACGAAAATTTTCAAGAAGACCTTTTCAACGAACTTGAACAAGAACTTAACCTTGACCTTATCGATGGCTTAGATAATAACCTAGCATTGGATTGCAAGAATCTCTTTAATCGTACTGCTATGAATGCTTTTAACCATACACAAGCAGAAAAGCTAGACCAACTAGAGCAAGCACTGTCTACACCCCGTATTGCAGATTTGGAGTTCCCGCAATGGTGGCAGACGTATGGTAATCAGTGGGTTAAAGAACTTCGTCAATTGATAATAAAGCATTGTGATATTGGTCATGATTGGCAATTCAGCTATGCACAAAAAAAACAACTCCAACACTATTACGATGTCAACAAATTTCTCGTCGACTTGATAAATATTCAGGGGGCTGTCAGTGACACTACCTGCATCGAAATTGAAAACACCCTGCTGCTTCCTTGGGAAGAACTTCAACGGCGTTTTTAATTTACAGTTGCAATCTTTTTAACTGGGGTTAAAAATCTTGTTGAGTAATTGTAAATAGACCTTTCCGAAATATTATCGTTTAGCTTGGCTTGACTCAGGCAATCACGAAGGCTTCGCAAAAATGGGCATCTCGGTTCCCAAATTCCGTCAACACAGTGACAATCCCATTCTTCAAGTTGAAGTTAGTCATCTCCCCAGCAAACTTGATGCTACCATTGCTCCCTCGAACCTCAACTTGACAACCAACAAACCCTGCGATGTCCCCGCCGTCTTTTTCAATCTGCAACAGTGAGTATGAGAACTCAGACTCAGCTTTTACCGAAACAGTATCGGATGCAATTGGCGCGGCGATCGCTGCCTGATCCTCAGTTGGCATACCCGCACCACTTTCTAGTTGATCCGCACCATTTCCGCAGGACTCACCGCAGCAGTTTTCCTTATCCTGCAAGGGTTCCGCATCACCCGCACCAGTTGAGGTGGCATATTCTTCTTTTTCCATTGGGATAGGAAGCGATTGAATTTTCATTTCTGACTCTTCAATGTTATTTTCATGTAAATCTGAAAAAGTGGTGCGGGTGGTGCGGAAGTCCTGATTTTGCGAGGTTTCTGGTGCGGAAAGTGGTGCGGAAGTGGTGCGGGTTTCGTCTAATGTGGTGCGGGTAACTTCCAAAATGCCAATGCCTTTGAGTACTGGAATGTTTCTTTTAGCAATGTCACAGTACCTAGTTCCCTTGACAGCCTTGGGGAAGAGTTGAGAGATGCGTGGGATTATTTGATTGATGCCCTTCACGTTTTTATCGCTGGGACGAACTTGGTCGATCCACGTTCTGCGGTTGCCCTCATCTATGGTCAGCGTTCCATTATGGATATAGTGCTGTTCCAGCATTGACCATAAAGCCCGTGCGGTAATTTCCCCATCAGGCACATAACCTATATTTGCGCTTAAGATGAAGTCAAAAAGATGATTATTCTCTCTCTGAAGGTTGTGGAAAGCGTCGGTTGTGCATTCATAATTGATACCTGACTCTACAAGGTTGCTGAGAGCTTTTAGCATTCTATTTAGGAATGCTGGGGCAACATGCGTTCTAATAAACTCTGGATCGTAGCGAAATCGGGGGTCGCCTTTTATCTCGTTTGGATTATTTGGCGAAGGATTATCTACAAAGGTTTTCCTGAATTCTAAAATTGCAATCCTATCTTTGATTGCTTGTATTACGCCTTGAAATGCGGGAGTCTCGTTTAAGTTGAAAATACCTATTGCGTTAGAAGAGAATTCTATATGGTCTTTCCCTTTCTGTTCGCAATGTAGTGTATCTCCAGTGACAAATAATTTTAAACTTTGAAGTCTATCAATCCTAGATGTTTGTGGGTTTTCAGAAGCCCAGTTAACTCGACTATATATAAGTGGGGCTAGTCCGAATTTTCTGCCTTCGTCATAAGATTGAAAGTCACCCAAAGAAACAGAAGTTAATCCGTTTTTCCCATAAATGGTTGATACACATTCGCGCAGAGCATCTTTACCATTAGAACCAAGACCAATTGCAAACATTGCTTTTACCTCTCTGCCTCTAAATTTTCTAACAGTTTGAAGGTCAAGGGATGCAGCAATATTTCTCAGAAATATTTCTTGTTGTGGCTTGTCTAAGCAAGCTAAAAGTTGCTCACAATATGTATCGTCAGCCGACGGGTCATATTCAATTAACGGTTCATAAATGAAGTAGTCCTGGGGCGTATGCGGGTCTAATCTTATTGTAAAATCCCTGCCTTCCCACTCAACCCTGACTATCCCATTAGTGCAATTTACGCCAGGAGGATTGATTAGTTCTGGGTCAATTTCTGTCCCCATTTTTACCCATTCCAAAACCTTCTTGACTGAACTAGGTGAAGCATAGGGACAAGACTTTTTACCCTGTTCGTTCTCGACCACAAAGGAATTGCAAAAGTCGTAGATTCTTTTGCGTTCTGTGGAATCTGGGGAGTGTTTATAATGATTGCCAGTGTGGTAGTAAAGCTTATCAGCAGCACAAATCCAGTTCTTATCGCCGTAGAGAGCTTGAAAAGCTTGCTGGGTAAAGGCTACAACCGGATTTTGGTCGTCATCATCACTTACATTTACCTGTGCTTGTTGCGATCGCTGCGCTACGGCCGCGTGAATCTCCTGCTCTAACCGACGGATAAATTCTGGTGTTTCCATCTGCCCCAAGATTTCTTTGATATCACTTGATTTATATGGTAAATCAGGGCAGATGTCGTGAGGGTTTATTCCAATAAATGCAATTCCCACTTCGGCTGCACACTCCTGGCAGGTCTGGAGTTTCTTTAAGCCAGTGTCGTCGGCATCGTGCAGAAAAACGATTAATCCTATGCCTGAATCTTTTAGAAGTTGATATTCTGGGGTGATAGTCTTTTTATCCCATCCACTACCCTGAAACGTAATCCCAGCAAGACCATGCTCCCGACCAACTTCTACGCATCCCTCGCCTTCATGCTGGAGTAGTGCCGGGGTGACATTCACTGATTTACTAGCGGCGATCGCTTCATCAATGCGGTAAGCTTTCCAGGGTTCATCCCCTTTTCTCATCTCTGGAGTGCCATCTGGAAGCCTGTGCCATTGGCGGAAGGATTTATCTTTTCCCTTCTCTTTGATATAATCCGCCCATTCATAGCGAATTACCCATTGGGTTTGTGAGTAAGGGTAGATTGTTTGTGTTGCATTCCCTGGTATTCCCTTTGGTAGCTTGCAAGTTATGTTTTGAGTTTGGGGTATGTCAGTCGCCGCTTGGGTCAACATCACCAGTGCTAATTCACCATCTGGAATTGGTGCTGGTTTAGGCAAGATTCTCTTGGGCTTCGCAGCCAAACGGTTTAGGGATGGAGTGTAATTAGCCCCTGCCCTTTCTGCCACCACTTCAGCCCAGGGTTTAATTGCCTCTCTGATGTCCTTACACTCACAATTATTGAAGCATCTGTACTTCCCGGTTTCTGGGACAATAGATAAGTCATTACCGCCACAAACTGGACAAATAAACTTATTTTTAGCTTTGGACGGTGAGAGCTGATCTTGAAAATTTCGGATGTCGAATTTTTCAAATGCCTGTTGAGTTCTTGAGGCATTAGTTTTTTTTGGTGTATCTTCAAGGCGTTTATTTTCTACACTGGCAGTTTTGGTATTGCGTGCTGCTAACTCTTGCTTAATTGGGGCAGATTGTGCTATTTTAGGCGGCTCAGAAATATTCGGGGTTGCGCCATGATCTAACAGTCCGGGCGCACTTTGCATTTCTAGCGTATTCATTTGTACTACTCCATGTATTTTTTGTGTGTTTCTGGAGTAGTTCTTTGCCGTTATCGCCGCGTTCTGTTACGTTAGAAGGTGAACAATATTAAAAATTAATCTGGTTGTAGTTTTTGTTGACTACTCGTGAACGACCGTAAATCGTTCTTGGTGTTCGCCTCATCATCTAACAGAGCGCACCCGAAGCAGCAAGAGCTACTCCTTTTTTTTTGTACCCAAGCATTCAATCTGCTTGGGAATTTTTGTTTTTTAACCAGTTCTTAAGCATTTTCTTGATTGATTGTACTGCGTCCTGCTCTACATATAAGATGCGATTACTATCTAAGACAAAGTAAACAGCTAGGCATTCTGGTAGAAACTTGTGGTCAGATAGTGGCAATGGAGGAAGGGAAAGAGGGTCAATCATTACTTATCGCCCCCAGACTGCTTATCTCTCTCTATCGCATCAAGAATAATCCTCTCGACAAGATTGCTAAGTGTTCTACCCTCCTTTGCTGCCCACAATCTTAAGTACTGCTTCGTTTCTGTCTCACAAGTGAAGTTTATCTTCTCTGTTCTCACGTCATCTTCGGTCATGTTCTCCCTTCTCAAGATATATCCTTTTGCTGATATTTTTACAGTTCTCATCTTCTCATCTCTTGCTAACTTCTCATATTATATGCTAAGTTGAGAAGTGTAAGGCATAAACCCACAAGTGGCGAAGATAACCACGGATGGAAGCGGATAACAGACCCCGCAAGACGGATAGAACAGTAACCGCAGATATCCAAAGCTTTTTCACCACAAAGGTTTTACGAAAAATTGAAACAAATTTAAGGACTTCAATCAGATGGTAGATTTGGCATCAAGTCCCACATTAGGGACATTAGCCCCATCGTTGACCCCTGCTTCTTGGGATTGTGGCAACGGGTATTCTAAACTACATTTTCCCCAAGGAGAGATACTTATTCCCTCCTACTTTAAACAAGTCATTGAAACGGACTCTAACGACTACGAAAGCTTAGGCAACGGTGCGGTAGTCGAATATCTTCAAGGCGAACGCTCTGATCTATCTGGCTCTAAGTGGTTGATTGGAGAGACTGCCGAAATTTACTGTAAGCAGTCATTTGGGCGCATTGTTGATGACTTTAGAAACAAGATTACTTATGGGCTGCAAATGCTCTTAGGTGCAATTGCTCAAACTCCTAGACAGCAGAGCTATAACTTGTTTTTAGTCGCTTCATTGCATGACTCTCAAGCCTTTGCCCATGATCTAAAGAAAGCCTTGCAAGGTAAGCACATCGTCAAGTTTGATGGCAAAGACATTGTAAACGTTGATATCACCTGTCAAATAACAGAGGAAGGTGTAGGAGCATTGTTAGTTTCCCGCGCTCCTGGTCAGCAGAAAGTCGCGCTCATTGACCTGGGGCATGGAACTACTATCACCTCAATATTTGAAGGCAACAAACTATTACAAAATAGTCGCAAGATTGACACAGTAGGCGTTCACCATCTTTGTGAGACGATAGCGAATAACCTCCAAACCCGTCGCCACCTTGGTAAACCAGCTAACCCTCATCTGATCCGAGAGGGGATGAGCAAGAACTTTGTTTATGGAACCACCAATTGGGAGTTTTCAAGCATTTACTCATCGGAACTCAAGGGATGGCTTGCATCTTGTTTAGTGCCTGCGTGGAAGCATTTGCAATCCCGCGCTGATGACCTGGATGCTATTTACCTTGTGGGTGGCGGTGCAATGCTGCCATCAGTTAGTGCAATCGCATCTAGGCAAGGAATAGCACAGATTCCTAATTCCCAGACTGCTAATGCAATTGGGTTACTGAAATTAGCTGTTGCATCACTAAAGAAGGTTTAATTCATGGCGAAAGATAACCGGGTTTGCATCCCCAAAGATTTGATTGACCCCGTAAAGGCTGAGGCGGAAAAACTGCTTCTCACCGATGACCTGACCTCTGCTGTGACTTGGATTTTAAGGGCTTACTTTCGAGATAAAAATTCACTTTGCTGTCAGCACAAGCAACAACCTGCTCTAACTGACCAGTCCCAACCCGACAGCTTAAGTAACTTTGAGGATTTGTTCGTAGCGTAACCATGAAAATCAACAAAACACTTGGATTCTCTGTTGCTGCCCTTGGCTTTCTAGCCCTCGGCTATTTCGGAGTGCAGTATTTCGGCCGTAACAATATGTTCACCATTGCCGCAGCCGTGGGTGGTGCAGGGGCCATCAGCTATGTACTTCAAAAGCCGAGTCAGCCAGAAGCCCCAGCCGCACCAATCAAAACCCAAAGGAGAAGAAACAAGTCATGAGCGACCAAGAAACCATGCAGACACAGCCATCGCTAACAACAACCGAAATTATGACCATCATCCTCGGTTGTGAACAGACTTTAAGGTTCGTGCAAGCATCTCCCAATTACAAACAAATTGAAGCGTCCGAACGGTTCAGTACATCGAATGACCTAAAAATAGGTGATGCAGTGCAAGCCTTGATGGAGATTCACGAAGCCATCCTAAATATCGAGTTCTACTCTCAAGTTTGAGGAACTTATGTTAGAAACGACAACCTTAGTGCGTAACCATTTGTATGAATTTCGAGGTCAACAACTCCGCTACAGCCATCGGTCTAATTGTCGAGTCAATGCCCCTTTCATATTCAATGACTCGAAAGGCAGACGCAAAGAATTAAGCCAAAACCAAGTGCAGAGGGAGGTTTTTGAACTTGTTGAGTTTTGTGAGAACTGATGATGAAGCGATTGCCCCGACCGACCAAAGTAAGTGCAATCGCCTCATCCGAAAGTGCATCAAGTACACATCGTTACAAGGATTCTAACAAATGACACTTGACTACAAAAATCCTAATGATTGGGGCAAATCGCCTCTGACCGACTCCGCCCTGAGAAAGCAGCAATTCAAAGTAGAAAATCCTGAACAATGGGCAGCAATGATTTCGGCAGATATTGAGGCACTTTCCACACCATTGGAAGAGAGTGAAGATTACCCACCTTTCACCGGAACGGAATTTCTAGCGACTCATTCAACCATTGATGACCATCCATACTCTGCTGCATTTGGTCAATTCTTGGGCAATGGGATTGACCCTGATATTGCAAATATATTGGCGTTTGGCTCCAACCGATTTGATTTAATTTCTGATGATTTTGACGACCCAGTAAGGCAATTAGCAACGAGAATTTATAGCCGATTTGAAGAGATGGGTTACTGGGATGAATTGCCCCAAGAGTCAAGTAATATCGACTACGACAACATACCTTATTAGGAGTGTCAGCAATGGACTTTGCAATACGTAATCCGGTAGTTGGTCATGCAAGCCATATTGACGAAAAGGCACAATCTTGGGGAGGGTTTGAGTCTGATATATTGGGCTATCTCTCCGATATAAATAAGCTAGAACAGTTTGCGGATTACGCCAATAATGCCCAAGAATTATCTGACAGATTAGAACCATTTCTCGACAACGCCAAGGTCGTCTTTGAGGCGATGGAGAAGTTGACCAAAGGGCAAGTAACTTGGACTGAACTTCGTAAACAATACGGCTCTCATGTAGCAGGTGCTATCGCCAAAATTCGCAAACTAAACGCTGAATTTGACAGCGAGATGAGTAAGATAGATGCCCAAGATAGAGCCGACTTGTTGCGAATTGACCAAAAACGTAAGCACGGACTAACCGAAGTTGCTACACAATTACACCACGACTTACAAGCAGAATTGTGGAGACATGAAAACAAAATTAGTGGGATAGAAAATAGACAAACTGTGCAAGCCGAAAGGCAAGCAATCACAACAGGACTGAGAGAGAAACGTCAACAACTTTTAGCCCGTGCGAGGTTTGGATCAAGAGCATTAGAGCCGAATCAAACGCCCCAGGAAGTGATACCAATTCAATCCCAAAATCATGCACCATCTTCTAGTGTTTCAGCAACAGGAACAGTGAGAGGTTGGGGTGCAATGTTGGGTAACTTGTGGCAGAAGTTAGGCGATAGATAACTATTAGTTAAAAGGATAAGGCTGATGCTAGTAAGGAAACGAAATGAAGATCCTCATAGCGTCAGCCCTTTTTTGCATGAAGGGCTGGCACAAACACCACAATCAACTAAGCAGCATCAACAACCCGAACAGTTACCACCACTCCCAGAAAATAACCGAGGTAGAACATTTAGACGTGCTGGTAATGCTTGTGAAATTGTCGCTGGCAGTTGTCTAAATAGTGCAGTGATTTTTACTTTTCATCTGTTGCAAGTTCACCCAGTTGGAATGTTCTTAGCTGTGGGTACTGCACACCTCTACTTTACTGCCACTGCAACAGGTGAAGGCTTCAATAATTTCGTCACTAATTTAATGACTGGTTGCAGTGCATCACTGGCTTTATTGTGTGCGCTCTCTGACCCGATTAGTGAATGGAATGAAGCGAGAACTTCTACTATTACTGCTAATACTTCAATTGAGTCGGTTTATAAACCAAAAACTGCTGAATCTTCAAGTTGGATGGATGGTGCAGGAGTGGGCATATTTCTAGCGATATTAATGTTTTTTCTATTTGGTAGTAGGAGAGGTAAATGAACTATCTATCTGAGAAACATAAACAGTTATCCGAGTCACAGCAATCGGGTTTAATGTTGTGGTTTGGTCGCCTACCGATGGACAAGAAAGCTGTCGCAATTGGGCTGAGTTTAACTGTGGGAATTAGCTCGGCAGCAATGGCTTGGCAAGGAACCAGCAGCGATCGGATCTACTTCTGCATCAAAACCCCTTCAAAAACATTGGTGTGTCGGGATAAAGATAACCGACCGTTTCGCATGACCCCCTTCTACTGGCAAGAATGGAAACTGTCTGGAATGCCCCCTCAAGTAGTGCGTGACCCAGCAATGGGCGTTAACGGACTCGTGAAAGCGACTAACCCATATAAACCGTTTTGGGCGTTTGGGGGATTCCTGGGGTTTGCGCTAGCTGGGTGGATGCTGCGGCACTGCCAATCGGAAGAGAAGCAGAGAGCAGTTTTTGAAGACATTGCCCAAAAACGGGATGCTGCAAAAGCAGAAATGGCCGCACGTTCCGAGTTGTTGGAGAGTTACCGAGATGTTGCGATCGCAGAAGTCCAACTACAAGCCGACTTGGATTTAATCGCTAATGATCGCACTGTTGATATCACCAAAGCCGAGATTTACGCCCACACTGAGATTGAAGTTACCCAGATGGAGGCAACTGACGCAATCTTTGAGGCGCAGACGGCTGGGATGAGTGAAGAACAGAAGGCGGAGTATATTAAGCAGTTGCGAGAGATGAAAACGCCCTATCTACAAGGTAGCCAGACTCTACAGGGGACGATTGACCCCAACGATAAGGTTACTGGGGCAGACAGCCAAGCGATCGCTCCCACTGACAAATATCGCTGGATCAAAAACACTATCGGCTACCCCACTTTAATCTTTGGTGGCATGGGTGCTGGTAAATCCTGGACTACCAGAGAGATTATCTGGAAGAAAGTACAAGCTGGGTGGAACATCGTAGCGCTTGACCCGCACGGCACACAGGTCGAGTGGCGAGGTGTGCGGCTGATTACTGGCTACAAAGAAATAGCCGAATTCATGCAATGGTACATGGATGAAATGCGCCAGCGCTATGAAGATTACCGCAAGAGTGGCATGACTGAAGAACAGTGGACAGAACGGTTAAGAAATAGCGGCAAGATGCTATCAGTTATCTGTGAAGAATTTACGACATGGACAGATAACATAATTGAGCCAATGCCGGACGATTGTGAGGATGAAAAATGGAAGCCCGACCCTGATTTTATTGGTAAATGGTTTCGGTGTGCCATGACCGAATCTCGCAAACAATTGATGATTCCTTTGTTTGTAGCTCACGACCGCACAATGGAGATTTTAGCCAAAGCTAAAGGACTATCAAAACTTCGGGATGCTGCATTGTTGGAAGTAGAACTAATTGCAACTATTGACCCAATCACCACAGAAGCAAAAGCCAGTGGTAGAGGTAGGATTAAGCTACCTGGGCATGGGCAATGGATTGATATTGAACTGCCTAAGCTCGACCACAAGCGAATTGATTTTCGGCTTGATAGCCCAGTGCCACAGGCAGGAGAAAGCCCAACTCAACCCCAACTTTCCACCGATCACAAAACAGCAGAGCGCATCTGGCAACTCGAATTTAATTTAGAGAAGCCCCCAGCAGACTCTAGCCCAACCCAATCACTAACACCCATTGCCCAATCGTTGCTGCAATTCCTCCAGCGCACTTCTCGAACATCGGCAGTCATACAGGAGATACAGCCCAACTTTAAGGTAAAAGGTCAACGGTTTAGTTCGGAGGAGTTGAAGCGACTGTTTAATGAGTTGGTTGAGAACAGTCTGGCCGTCTGGCTAGATGCTAATACCATCGAAATCAGCGATTTTCAGACAGACGGACAGAACGGACAGAATTAGACAGAATCCTTATGCAGCAATGGACAGAGCAGACAGACATTTAGACAGAGTTAAGACAGGAGACATTAGCCCTTGGTAAATCACCAGGGGTTTTATTGTTAGCGCTCACCCTTAGACAATTCCCTGATAAATGCGTCAATCGCCTTGCCTCTGCCGACTGCCGCCCCATCTCAGGCAAGTTAAGGGTACGCTCACATATCGCTTCATAGTCTGGCTTAAGTTCCTGCCCAAGAGATTCGCCCTTTACAAGAGTTGCTGTGAATTCCCCAATTGCTCGTCTACCTCTTGCCTAAAGTCGGCGTTCGCTCCCGTCGTAGCGAGGGTGTTTATGACTTGCAATTTCCATTAAATTTTTCTCTTAAAAATAGTCAATCAACTTAAAGCGTTAAAATTCTGGAATTGTTCATGGTATATCTGTATCCAAAAAGCAGTTTATATACAGCACCCAGCCATGCCCCAAGACTTCTCCGGTCGAAATCTCCAAGGACGCAACTTCAAAGGGAGGAAAGACCTTGCGGGTGCGAACTTTAGCTATACAGATATTCGCAGTGCAGATTTTACAGGGGCGAATCTAACAGGTGCAAACTTTAGCCGTTGGAGTTATAGAACTAAAATTATGAACAAACCACTACCTTATAATTATGATAAATAACAGTCTGATACAAAACTATTTCTGAATTCTCTAAAATTATATTATTAATTATCTGAAAATTTTGTCAATGAATAATGAATTATTAATTTTAATTAAGAGCATTGAAAGAAATTGTCATAGTCAAGAAATCAAACTATCTGATATATTAAGGCAATGTAAATCTTTAGGATATAAATTAAATTATATCCCTCTGAAAACATGGGTCAATTACGAGTTAATTGGATATCCAGAAGATATAGAATTACCACAATATAGAATTATAGATAACGTACCTTTGTTTGGAGACTTGATCGGTAATCATTTTGGAAATATTGTAACTATCAAAAAAACTCCTATAGAAGTTGACCCAAGGATTTTAAAAGAGCATATAGAAATTTTACACAGATTTCCTTTTCGTAATAATGTAGCTAACTTACAATCAATGATTGATTCAGCAAATAACCAGGTACTACGTTTTCCCTTACCACAATCAATATTACCTTATTTAGAAACTGGTTATTCTGACACCTCCTTAGTCATTGCCTATAGAATTATTAGTGTCAATTTAATTGCCGGAATTTTAGATACTATAAAAACTAGAATATTAGATTTTACTCTAGAAATTCAGGATCTCCAATTAGATTTAGAATATGATAATTCAAATACAATCGACAGTATTTTTAAGGAATTTATTCTAAAAAGTCCTAACATCTATTATATAAATACAATACATAGTGTAGGTTCCATGAATCAAAATCCAGGTAACTTCTCAGTTGGTGGTTCAGTAAGCGGCAACGTCAACAACGTTCAAGGCGATAACAACCGCGCAGTGCAAGGAGATAATAATCAGGCTGTCCTTGGTGACAATAATCAAGTAACACAACAAAATCAAGTGGGGGCAGATACCGGAGAATCACTAACTAAAGAGGATGTTGTCAAGTTACTGGCACAATTAGAAACTTTAATTCAAGGTGCAGAACTCCCAGCCGACACTAAAGAAGAAGTAATTGAAGACTTGAGTGCAGCTAAGAAAGCCACAGATAAAGAAGAACCAAATAAGCAACGAGCATTAGAGCGTTTGGGAACTGTGGCAGAAACACTTGAAAAAACAAGTAAGGGCGTGGAAGCTGGTCAGAAAGTCTGGACAATAGCCAAGCCGATTATTGTGAAAGTTGCAACTTGGTTAGGTGTTGCTGCTGGTTCTCACCTGTTGGGATTGTAGAACTGATTTATGAGCCAGCCGCCTGATAACTTTGAACAACAGCCTGATGTAAATTCAACGCAGCAGGCTGATAGTTCTATATCTCAAAATGTAGTTCAGGGGAATCAAAACCGAGCCGTTCAGGGTAATGATAACCAAGCTGTTCTGGGGGATGGTAATACAGTAGTTCAGGGTAATAACAACTTGATGTTCGTCATCAAGGAATTAATCTTTGGGCAGCAGACAACACCAGTAGGCAACCCTGAACGACCAAAGAATGAACGGATATTATTAGCCGCAGTCAAGGAAGAAGTTACAGCACGGTTAAGACAATCTCTACACAATGCTGTGCTGATTAATTTGGGTAAAGAATCACAACCGCAACAAGTAAAACGCCCTTGGGATGCTGAGATAAAAATTGGTTTAAAACCTGCTGTACCTCTCTCAGATACCACAACAATTTTAGAAGTTTTTGACTCACAAGAAATTGCAGGTAAACTGTTAATTTTAGGTGAACCAGGAGCAGGTAAAACAACCACGCAATTAGAACTAGCACGAGAATTAATTAAACGTGCCGAAGAACAACCAGATTATCCTGTTCCTATTTTACTTAACTTATCTTCATGGCAAAATAAGCGTCCGAAGCTGGAAAAATGGTTAATCTCAGAACTAAAATCAAAGTATGGTGTTCGACCTAGTATAAGTAAGCAATGGTTGGAATCCCGTCTGATTTTACCAATGCTAGATGGATTAGATGAGGTGTCACTGCATCAGCAACCATTCTGTGTTGAAGCAATTAACCAGTTTCTTAAAAATGAGAATAGACCCCCATATCTAGTAGTTTGTAGTCGAATTGAAAATTATAACGCATACACAAATCTACTCCTTCTTAATGGAGCAATTTCTTTGCATGGTTTTACTAACTCCCAAATTCAGCTTTTTCTTGAAAGAGTTGAACTAGATAACTTCTGGAATTTTCTTCATAACAACTCTGTTCTGCTAGAATTACTTAGCAATCCACTCTTGCTTAGTGTAACTATCTTAGTCTTTCCTCAGCTTTCAGAGAACGATTGGAAACAAATAACTTCTAGTGAAAATTTCAGGCAGAGACTACTGGATGCGTACATCCATCAAATGTTTACTCGCAGTCTTAAGCAAAGTTTATTTAAACAGGAATCTCTGCCTACGATTAAGGAAACTTGTTTAAAACTATGCTGGGTAGCTCAGAATATTCAATTGCAAGGTAGGTCTGACTTTTTAATTGAAGATATGCAGCCTGATCTATTAAGTAAGTCTTATCAGAAAGTATTGTATAGATTAATATTAGTAGTTTTATGCGGAATTATCGGACAATTTATAAGTTGGGTAATTATATTATTAGTAATAACCCTGAATTTAGCCTTCAATGATAAAAAAGATAATCAAAAACATCATATTAATTCTTTTGAAGATATTAAAAGTATAATTGAACAAGATATTAAACAAGCTGAAGAATATTTGAAAAGTGGAAATTCATCAAAATGGCTAGTCGCAATGTTAATCATCGCTTTTTGTGTAATAGCTACAGCTTCCTCTTCATGTAATAGTTTATTAGAATTTGCTAAAACGAATCTATTAGTTTTTATTTATATAAATGAAATACAATATTTTTGCAAAAATATTGACTTTATATTTAATTGTAGTGGATTTATTATAGGCGCTATGACTGGATTCAATATTGGTTTAAAAAGAATAGAGACTCTTGAATATTTAAAGTTTCCTTTGAAAAAGGAGGAGTTCAAGAGATTTGGGAATGGATTCATCAAAGGTTTTATTTATGGATTAAGCTCAGGTATATCTCGTGGAAGAGATATTGTATCTGGTTTTATTATCCTCGTATCAGCCATAGTATTGATTATTTCACTAATAATAGCAGCAAGCTCTGGATTTTGGTATTTGATACTAATAGCATTTCTAGTACCGATTTTGATATTAATCTTAGGTTTAGTGCTTGGGTTGGCTCTAGGTCTAGTGAGAGGGTTTATACTTGGTTTAATTCTAGGTTTACGAGTAGATGTAAATAGCAAGTTTTACCCAAATCAAGGAATTAAGGAATCTGCTAAAAACTCTATTTATATAGCTGTTATTTTGATAATTGCAATATGTATACCCTTTTTCTCAGATGCACTTGTTTCATGGATTCTTGCTGTGTACTTTCTACCAATTACTGACGGTTTCGGTGGACTTGCTTGTATTCAACATTTAGCATTACGTATTACTTTATGGCAAAGCGGCTACATCCCCTGGAACTACGCCCGTTTTCTCAACTACTGCACAGAGCGCCTATTTCTTCAACGTGTTGGTGGTCGCTATCGCTTCATCCACAAACTACTGCAAGACCACTTCGCCCAAATGGAGTTTAAACGAAATTAGAAGATACAACCAATTTACGAGGGGAAGGTTATAATCAAAACCTGTTAAAAAGTATAAGGAGATAAAGGAGATACCTCGAAGCGGGGCAATCACTATTCCCGGCGACAAGAAAGTTATTCCGAAGGCTTGAGCCGTTGAAATCTGGGCTGTTTCTACACCAAAGTGTAGACATGAAACTTTGAAACAAACGCCGATAATAAAATTTTTTGGCTATCTCCTAACCTTTCCTCAAATCAGCTATGGTTAACTGTTGTTTCTAATGTTAGACGATTATTTATCATAAAACTCTGCTAATTTTAAATAAAATTTTAATTATATAAACAATTCATTAATGATTATTTTTAGAAACGAAAAATATGTCTAAATCCAATGAAATATTAAATTTAATTAAGAATATTGAAATTAACTGTCATACTCAAGAGATAAGGTTAGCTGACATATTGAGGCAGTGCAAATCTTTAGCATATAAATTAAATTATTCTCCATTCAAAACCTGGGTTAATTATGAATTAACAGGTTATTCTGAGGGGATAGAATTGCCAGATTATAGAATTTTAGAATATGTACCTATATTTGGCGATTTACAAGGACTCCATTTTGGAAATATTGTATTTCTTAATCAAAGACCTCTAGGGATAAAATCGACTTTTCCAAGAGAACATATAGAGTCTTTACATACAGACGTTTTTTTTGAAAGTGTTGCTGCTTTACAAGCAATTATTGAATCATCTAATGGAGAATCAATTCCATTTAGTTTACCAATGTCGGTATATCCTCATCTAGAAACTTATACAAATGCATCGTTGGTACGTGCTATAGATTAGTTAGCTTTGATGTGGTTGTAGGGATTTTAGACACTATAAAAACTAGAATATTAGATTTTACTCTAGAAATTCAGGATCTCCAATTAGATTTAGAATATGATAATTCAAATACCATAGACAGTATTTTAAGGAATTTATTCTAAAAAGTCCTAACATCTATTATATAAATACAATACATAATGTAGGTTCTATGAATCAAAATCCAGGTAGCTTCTCAATTGATGGTTCTGTTAGTGGCAATGTCAATAACGTCCAAGGTGACGGCAACCGAGTAGTTCAAGGAGATACAACAATGGCTGGCGATCGCAATATCAACACAGGCGGCGGCAACTATAACGAGCGCATTGAACGCGATTATATCCAAGGTAATTACTACGCGGCTGGACAACCGCAGAGCCTTGCCCAAGCTGCTGCTGAGATTCAGCAATTGCTAAAACAGCTAGAGCAAACTTACCCTACCACCACTACATCACAGCAAATGGTAGTAGCGGCAGAAGCCATAAATCGCATTGAAAGCAACCCAACATTGAAAAAACGAGTAATAAATGCGGTTAAAGAAGGTGGCTTGGCTGCTTTTGAAAAAGCTATTGATAACCCAGCAGGCGCTTTTATTGTTGGTGCTATCAAAGGCTGGCAGGAAGTAGAGATAGAAGATTAAGGAAACTGAATTAACATACTTCTAAGTTCATAGTTTACCAACCCGCAGCTTCTAGGCTGAAAATTTAGCTCATGCAAAAATATGGAAGAGCCGAACCCGCCTGAAAACCGCAATATCAATACTGAAGGAGGTAATTATAACGAACGGATTGAAGGCGACTATATTCAAGGTAATGTTTTTCAAAATATTTTTAATATTCTAGGTGGTCAGCAGACAACACCAATAGGCAACCCTGCCAGACCCAAGAACGAGCGGTTACTATTAGCCGCAGTTAAGGAAGAAGTTACAGCACGGTTAAGGCAATCTCTACACAAGACCGTGCTGATTAATTTGGGTAAAGAGCCGCAACCCCAGCAGGTAAAAAGACCTTGGGATGCTGAGATAAAAATTGGCTTAAAGCCTGCTGAACCTCTCCCAGATACCACAACAATTTTAGAAGTTTTTGATTCTGAAGAAATTGCAGGTAAACTGTTAATTTTAGGTGCGCCAGGGGCAGGTAAAACAACCACACTATTAGAACTAGCACAAGCTTTAATCAAACGTGCGGAAGAACACCCTGATTATCCCGTTCCGGTTTTATTAAACTTATCCTCATGGAAAGATGACCGCCAATCTCTAACTGATTGGTTGGTGGCAGAACTGAAATCTAAACCTAGTAGTCTGCCAAGCCAACTTTGCTAGGTTAAATTCGGATATAAACGCTGCATTTTTCGGCGAGCGTCTTTGGTTTGAAAACCCCAATAGACACTAGCTTTTTGCTGATTACGTTGTTTCTCCCAAGCGGCAATCTCAGAAGTTAATGTTTCTGCATAGGAATACGCCCGTTCTAAACATTGGCGAGATAAAACAGATAATTCAATTTCTACTGATTCAGCCAAGAAGCGTGTTTAGGAGTATAGTGAAACTCTAATTTTTGAATAATTCGACGTGCTTCTTCTGGTGGAAAAACTTCGTATAATGCACTGGGCGTATGAATATCAAGTTATCAACTACTAAACGAATAACATCAGCATCTCGGTAACAAACATCTACTAAATTTTCATCTGTTTAGCAAAATCGCTTTAGTTCGACGTTCTGTAACTTCGATATGCCGCCAGCCTGCCAAGGGTTGAAAACATGCAAATAATTTACTGCCCCTTACGTTTATACTCAAAATCATAACGTTCAGGCTGCTCCGGCTCTGGTGGCAAAGGAAGCCTTACTTCTTCTACTAATTGGTATGGACGTTCATCAAAGCAGACTACAGGGCGTTTAGGATCATAAGGCTCATTGTATAGATCCAGCACATCTTCCATTCGGAAAAACATATTCTGCGTTAACTTCAGGAATACACCATTGTTCTTTCAACCAAGGCTTGATTTCATTTTTTTTAAAGTTTGACGTACTGTTTCATCTGAGATTGAATCTATGATACCAACGTTCACTAAATGATCTGCTAATAATTGCATTGTCCAACGTACTCTTCCAACTGGTGGATTAGAACAAGCTGTTGCAATCAAAAATGCTTCTTGTTTTTCATCTAACTTTTTAGGTTTTGGTGGATGAACTTCATCCTTTAAAGCAAAATCTAACCCTCCAATGACGAATTTTTCTCGTATTCGTTGCACTGTTGCAACATGCGCTCTAACTATGCTAGCGATCGCTTGATCCGTTTCTCCTTCAGCAGCCATCAGAAGAATGTTTGCACGGGTTATGGTTCTTGCTTTGTGCTTACCTTTTTTAATTATTGCTTGTAGCTGAGAAACTTCATCTTCATTCAAGTCAACAATGTACTTTTTTGCCATATTACACCCCGTTTTTGGCTATTTTACCAATTAGAGGTTTTACTTAGCAAAGTTCCCTTGGTAGACTACTAGATATGGATTTGACAAAAAGATAGGGAAGCAGTGGGTAACAGAACAAGTTGTGCTGCCCCTTCTGGACGGATTGGATGAGGTGGCTCCAGAACGGCAGAATTTATGTGTTCGGCAGATCAATGGCTTTCTGGCTGGAGAATCTGCACCGCGCTATGCGGTGGTGTGTAGCCGGATTGAAGAGTACGAGAACTACAAGACTACTCTGCAATTAAACGGGGCGGTTTACTTGAAAGGGTTGAGCGATCAACAAATTCAGAACTACCTGACCAAGGTTAGACGGCAGGAGTTATGGGACTTGATCGCCCGCAGTCCCGAATTGTTAGCGTTCCTGCGTACCCCTTTGTTACTCAGTATAGCAGTACTTACCTACCCTCAAAACACAACGGAACAATGGCAGCAATTGCAGACCGCAAACGATCAACTTCAGTACTTGCTGGATGGGTATGTGGAGCAAATGTTGCATCGGCCGTTTGAGATTGAGAGCAGTCCCTATCGCAGGCGCATACCACCTACGCCCAGACAGACTCTTCACTGGTTAATCTGGCTGGCATGGCAAATGGAAAAGGTTAATCAAACAGAGTTTTTGATTAGGGAGATCCCCCCTTACATTGTGTTCTATATACTTCCGCTTGATCAACAAAAGAAGTATTGGGTGATTGTTGGACTAATTGGTGGGTTTGTAGGAGGGCTAGGTGTTGAGTTGATTTATGGGTGGATGCCTGGGTTGAGTGTTGGACTGATTTTAGGAATGGGTGTTGGACTGAGCGGTGGGCTGAATGCTAGACCGAATGGTGGACTGATTGCTTTGATGCGTCTCCCGATTTTGATGATGCGCTGCCTGTGTGTTCGACTGACAGATGGACTAGTGTGTTGGTTGTCTTTTGGGCTGATATTTGGGCTGGTTATGGGGCTGCCTCTTGGACTTTTTACAATGATGAATGGACTAATTTATGGGCTGCCTCTTCTTGGGATACCTTCATGGTCTTTTTTGGGGCTGTTTATAGGGCTGTTTGGAGGGCTGTTTGGAGGGCTGTCTTTGGGGCTATTATTCGGGGTGCAATTCCTGCTTGTTGGAATGCTTGGAATGAGTGACGATTATGCCCAACACTTTATGTTGCATCTTTTTCTTTACCAAAGCAAACTCATCCCCTGGAACTATGCCCGTTTCCTCGACTACTGCACCGAGCGATTATTCCTCCAGCGTGGTGGTCGTTACCTTCATCCACAAACTGCTGCAAGACCACTTCGCTCAAATGGAGTTCAAACGGAAATAGGAAGATACAACTCTTTCACGAGGCGAAGGTTATAATCAAAACCTATTAACATTGAACGAAACGCCGATAATACTAATTTTCGGCTATCTGCTAGTCTTTTCTTAAATCAGCTAGGGTTCACTATTGTTTCTAACGCTAATTAAAATATGCAAAAAGTAATAGCAGAACTACCTCCGAAACAAGTAATCAATTTTTTATTACAACATTTCAAGAATACAAATTTGCAAAAGCCGGGTAATTTTCAACAAAATGGAACTGATTTTGGCTTTAAATCAAATGAGGATTTTTGGAAAGTGTTACTACGCGAACGTAATACTGCTTTTAAGTCTTTGATATTAGAAGGCTTTCGGATAGTTGATTGGTTTCCACGTACTCCCGGTTTATATCATACAGAAGATGCTTTCAGAGCAAGAATGGATGCTAAACATTACCTTCGTGAAGAAAAAGGCATTAAATTTTATAACCCACATGGTAAATTTCACATGATAGAAAGGGGGGTGGGTTCTGTAAGATTTAAGCCAGTGACAGTAGAAAATCAAGAATGTTTACTATGCACTGCGACTTCAGATAACTATTGTCATTCAGGTATACCGCTTGCTATTCCTGACAGGCTTGTAAGTAAAATTGATTTTGATGACTACAAATTGTATTTCAATATCATCGGCAAAGTTAAATTTTTACCCAATTTTTTAGAAAATCATTTATACACATGAGCAGGATTCCACAAATATACGTTTTAGTTGATAACTTACAGGTGGTTTCTACAGATAGACTAGCAGAGCCAATCAAGATTACTCCAATGGTTTTTTTTACTAGTAACTCTTCCAGCCTTAACACTGATATAGAAAATGAATTGAACCAAAGAGTAACTTATGCCAATTGTAATGCTCATTCTAACGAAGAGCTAGATATAGCTTGTGATTGGATTAAATTTTATGTGAGTCAATATAGTGGAGTAATCATTACAAATTTGATGAGCAACGCCCAGCATTTGTGATTTGAACCATATTTTGACCAAACGGACACGATACGCTTCACTCCGCACTAGACCAACATATAGGTTCTTGTCAGATTTTGGTGATCATTGAAAGTTACGCACTTTAAGGCATGGCAGAAGGCAGACGGCAGAAGGTTTTAAAACATTTTGTTATCTGGGCGTGGGACTTGTGACCTTTTTTGGGGCGATCGCTGACGGCTTTCAAGTGATGCAGATATTTTATAATCCAAGCAGAGCTTCAATTGTGGAAATTTTTCCTTTCTCCTTCCTTCTGCCCTCTGCCGTCTGCCTTCTGCCTTGTCTCAACCAAGATCACCAAAAGTTGCCAAGAACCAACATATACTTCAAAGTTATAAATGTAGTC